>CAZIBE010000049.1:0-27859 GCA_964536685.1 uncultured Calditrichaceae bacterium
AAATAAAAATCATACTTAGGCATAAGGGTTGTTTTTGAAAATGCCTGATTTGTGTCGCTATCTTCTACAGAAACAACATGAATTAATCTATTTATATTTATTTAGGACAGCTTTGAACAGGAATACAAATTTTAAGCTCTTTCTCTAACTTGTTTACTTGCCAAAAGATTAGGAGTAAGAATATGAGTAAGAGTAAAAGAAAAGGAGTAAATGATGATGGGAGATTTTGGATTTGGTCATATGGGCTACGGCTGGATATTCTGGCTGGCGCTGATTTTCGCCGGCATCTTATTATTCCGCCGGGGGGCCTGGGGCTGCGCGTCAGGACATGCAGGTCATACGCATGACGGCGCGCAGGAATCCCCGCTGGAAATTTTAAAACAGCGCTACGCCAAAAGCGAGATCAGTAAAGAAGAATTTGAGCGTATGAAAAAGGATCTTATTTGATTGGAATTGGAAACCGGGAAACAGGAGGTCGGAATTAGTAAACAGGAATCAGGAATCAGAAAATAGAAAATAGAAACGGGAAAATATAAATTAACTATAAGAAAGAACATATAATTCAATTCCTGATTTCCAGTCCCGGGTACCGGGTTCCCAATTATTAAGGAGGGGGGTGACATGATTCATGATTTCGGAGCAATCATATTTAGCTGGCTTTTTTTGATCTTGCTGATCATTCTGGCAGTTGTAATGATCAAATATGCGCGTACCAATTTCAAAAAAAAGAAGCCCTTTAATGATAAGACATAATCTGTTTGCAATATTTACCGGCAGGTCTTTGACAGAATCAGAAAAAAGTTTCGGTTTGCGTTTCAGTTTGTTTGATCCCACAAACCGGCTTACATAGATTTCTTACCTTCACCCCCCCCAACACTGCCCGCCTCCGAGACGAACGGGAAGATTTTATCCCGTTCCGTCTTTTTTATTGATAAACGAGTTTGAAGAGTATTCATCAGATTGTGTAGAATATTCAACAACAAAAGTCAGAAGCCTGTCCAAATCCGGAACGCCTCCATCGCCACACCAGTCAATCAAGCGATCCTATACTTTGGCATCAAATTTGATTCTCTATTTTAAAAGTAGACCGCTGGCTATACTTAAAACAGACCAAAAGGAGTAACCGTCATGTTAAAGATTAAAATCGTCGCCTTATCGCTGGGTATTTTCACAGCACTCAGTTTTATCCTGTGCGTTGTTTTTGGTTTAATTGTTCCGGAGAGCCTGCACATGCATCAATTTTTACAAAATGTTTTGCCTGCGTTTAAATGGCTTAGTGTGGGCAGCTTTTTTCTGGGTTTGATTGAAAGCTTTTTATGTGGCCTGTATGCCGGCATGGTTTATGCTCCGCTTTACAACTTTCTTTACAGGCACCTGGGAAATAGGGGAGAAACCGGTAACTAAAAAATAGTATGATATTCCTTTTTTTTAGGAACGAATATAAATATATTAGAAGTGCATTTTCAGATAGTTACAAACAGAATGAAATAAGGAGCCTTCCATGAAACGAAGAGATTTTATGCAAACATCCACCATGTTGACGGCTGCAGCCGCCTTTTTACCGGCTCAATTGCTGAGCACATCGGCTATGGCGGCCAACGCCCAAAAATTTCCGGCACCGCTCAAGCCGACCATGGACGGCTACGTGAAGGAATTTCGCCTGTTCATCGACATTCACCAACAGGAAATTGTGCCCGGATTTAAAATCCACACCCTGGCTTTTAACAATCAGGTGCCCGGCCCGGAAATCCGCGTGCAACGCGGCGATAAGGTGCGCGTGATCTTTAAGAATAAAACCGAGCTGAATCACACCATTCACTGGCACGGTTTGCACGTGCCCTGGCGCATGGACGGCGTTCCCTATGTAACGCAGACGCCGGTGATGCCGGGGCAGGAATTTGTGTATGAGTTTACGGCCGAACCGCAGGGCACGCATTTTTACCATTGTCACTGGGGCACACTGTTGCATATGCAGGCCGGCATGTACGGCAGTTTTGTTGTGGAAGATCCCGACGATCCCATCCGCAAACAATTCCCTTACGACCGCGAGTATACATTACTCTATTCGGCACACGACGTGAACTTTTTGCGCGAAGAAATGAACAGCATGCTGGAGAGGATGAAAGAACGCATGTACCTGATGAAAAACGGCCACTTTAACAAAGAGCGGTTCGCTATATTTGATACTAAGGAAGAATTTGTGCAGGCCGTAAAAAACGGCTACCAACCGCCTTATGTTGTCAACCGCCGGGCGCCGGAAGAGTTACCCGTGCCTAACTGGTTTACGGTTAATGGCAAGTCCTATCCCATGACGCCCAATTTATTCATTAAAGAAGGCGAAAACATCCGAGTGCGTTTGATTAACGCCGGCACAGAGGAGCATTATCTGCATTTGCACGGCCACGATTTCTGGCAGGTGGCCGACGACGGTCTGCCGGTGCCCCAACCGTGGCAGCGCAACACATTGCGCCTGAGCCCGGGTAAAACGCTGGACATCATCATTGAAGGTAAAAATCGCGGCATCTGGACCTTTCATGATCATGACACGCGGCGCGTGACAAACAACGGCCTGTATCCGGGTGGTAATTTACTGGCGCTGGTGTACGAAGATCTGCCCGCCGAAGAAACCAAACTGAACATGATGGCCAAAAAGATGGGGCTGAAGAACCTGCCCATCGTGGCGCTGGATGAATAGCGCAGGCAAACACCGATAATGAAAAATAATCAGGAGATAAAAATGTACTTCCTAAAAAAATTAACTTTATTCATTTTGCTGGCCGGCTTTCTGCAGGGCGGCTTTGCCCAGGTAAGCCCGGAAATCCAGTTGGGCGCGCGCGGCGTAATGTCCTTTAACGCCGACATTCAGGACAATCAAAAAACGACCAGTGCTAACGATTTTTCTGATACCGGTCTTTTGCTGGGCTTCCGGCAAAAATTGTACAGCCGTTTCCGCGGACAACTGGTCATCGGCCTGCAATTTCCGGACGCCGATTCCGATCTGGGGCAGGTGTTTTTTCATCAAACGTTTCTGAAAATAGAAGATCAGAAAAACATTCTCAAGATGGGACGGTCGCGCGTGCGCAGCGCCCTGATCGAATTCCCCACTTTGCGGGATGACGACGCCCTGTTTTTAACCGACGTGCTCAATCCCTTCTCTTCCGGCGAGAACACCGAAGACAACCAGTATGGCAACGTGATCGAAGCGGCGCATGTGTTTGCCCAGCGCTACTGGCTGCGTATCCACGGCGAGCATTTCACCAAAACCCCGCAGCCGCCGGCCGTATCTGAAACCGATTTCAGCCTAAACGCCGTGGGCCTGTCTATCGAATACATCGTGCCGGAAACGCAGCTCTGGAACCGGCCGCGCATTCAGCAACTGGGCGTCAGCTTGAACAATTTTTTAACCGACCGGCAGGGCTATTCCAGCCAGTTCGACCGGACACTGAAAAATGTTCTGGTATCGGGAATCTTTAATATTAAGCCCGATCCGGTGTACTTTTGGGACGCCCGTTTTCAGGTCGTGTACAATCTGGGCTTTGATGAAATTAAGACATTATCCGCTTACTACGATTTAACACGGGCCCGATCAGCCGCCCATTTCTTTTCGCTGCGCTTTTTGTACCGCAAGCTGGAACGCCCCACACTGCAGTTGGCCCTTTCCGGCGGATTTAAAGTGTTTCCGGATTTAACGAACGAAACACGCCAATGGCAGCTGATCGCCAATGCTTTTTACCGTCTGGGCGAAAATTTTGACGCCTCGCTGCAAGTGCAGCAATCACAGTTCAGCGGGGATTTGCAGGCCCTATACGGCAAAAGCGAAACGCGAATTCAATTCGGGCTGGTCTATTCCATCGATCAGCGCTGGAACAAACAGTTTGACGACCGTAATTCGCTGTTGAATTTAGAGCACGGATACCTTCCTTAAACGGGAAAAGGCCTCGAACATGAAAGGAAATACAGAAAATATTAAAAAGCGCTACAACCGTATGGCCCCTGTATTCGACTTGCTGGAGAAACCCATGGATGGATTCTCTGCTAAATGGCGCCAAGATATCATCAGCGAGGTCTCGGGAACAGTACTGGAAGTCGGTGCAGGTACGGCAAAAATATTCCTTACTACCCGGACGTAGTGGATGTAGTGGCTATTGATTTTAGTATAAACATGCTGGATAAAGCACGGGCAAAATACCAGAGCATCTATAAAAATGTTACCTTTATTGAAATGGATGCACAAAAGATGAATTTTGCCGACAACAGTTTCGATTGCGTGCTGACCAGTTGTGTTTTTTGCTCCGTACCCATTCCCGTATTGGGCCTAAAGGAAATACGACGCGTATGTAAGCCCGGGGGGAAAATTATTATGCTGGAACACGTCCGCAGTCAGCACAAATTAGCCGGACTCCTGATGGATATAATGAATCCAATCCCATTGTATCTTTATGGTGCCAACATCAATCGTGATACGGTGGGTAATCTGAAAAAAGCCGGTTTCAACCAAATTATGGTCACCAATTTATGGGGAGATATATTCAAAAAGATTATCGTCATTAACGATAAATAGTCGGCAGGCGGCCTGTCACCTTTGCTGTACGGGGTTAAAAAGCTGAAATGCCTAATCTACCATAACTCTGAATTCCGTGTTTTTTCTTCAGAAGGTGAAAGAAGAGGACCGCTGTGCTGAAGTGTTAATATTCAGTAACCAAATTCAAAGGAATGTTAAGATGGCAAAAGACCCTGTTTGCGGCATGCAGATTGATGAAGAGAAACCCGCAGAGACAAGCGAGTATCAGGGCAGAACGTATTACTTTTGCTCGCCTGGCTGCAAGGCTACATTCGATCGGGAGCCTGATAAATTTATTGAGGAAAGTATCGGTCACTCCGGGAATCATGCTCAATAGTTCAGGTTATATCAGAATATGGCCGGATCGATCAATCCGATTAACACAAGTTCTGGTTTGCTGTTCCTTTAAAAAGGAAAAACAGCAAAACCTGTTTTAAAGTCCTTCAAATCCAGAGGGCGTTTAAGTAGTGATCAGCAGCGATCAGATTTGGAATGAAAAGAGCGAGTGATTTCGCAAAAATATTGGGATTATTATGAAAGACCAAACAATACACATCATCGGTGCAGGGCCTGCTGTCCTGCAAAAACACCATCACTTGACCTTTTACAAACAGTTGCTCTTTTGGATCGCAAAACGCTGGTATCACACTCGCTTAATTGACAAAAACGGTTGGAGCGTTCCCGGTTCCCACCTAGGGCATCCCATGGGACAATTCCAAGTTCCCAGTTTTGAAAAAGTAAGGAATCATTATGGATAGAAGAAAATTTTTAGGTTACACAGGCATCGGACTGGGCGCGGCCATGGGTGGACTGGCCCTGTGGAATCCCTTCAAGGGCGGACGGTCAATCACCACCAAAGTTACGGCTGATACTAATTTTGTGCCGGATGTGGAAATCGCTTTAAGCGCCAAACCGGGAGAAGTGCAAATCTTTTCCGGGCAGCCCACACGCGTTCAGCATTACACGGCTAAAGTTTTAAAAGGAAACGCGGATGTAGTGCAGTCCATCGACAACTCGTACCTGGGGCCGATTTTCCGTTTGAAGACCGGGCAGAAGGTGCGCGTACGCTTTACCAATCAAATCGATCAGGAAACCATTGTGCACTGGCACGGCCTGCACGTGCCGGAACCGGCCGACGGCCATCCGCGCTACGTGATCGACGAAGGGGAAACGTACGTGTACGAGTTTGTGGTGGCCAATCGCGCCGGCACCTACTGGTTCCATCCCCATCCGCACGGCAAAACCGGTCCGCAGGTCTATTCGGGCCTGGCCGGACTGTTCATTGTCAGCGACGACGAAGAACAGGCGCTTGGTTTGCCGTCCGGTCCATACGATCTGCCGCTGGTTATTCAGGACCGCACGTTTGATCAAAACAATCAATTGGTGTACCTGACCGGCGGCATGATGCAGCGTATGAGTGGCTTTTTAGGCGAGCGCATTCTGATCAACGGGCAGCCGGAAGCTGTGTTTGAAATGGCCACCAATGTGTACCGTTTACGCTTGTTGAACGGTTCCAATTCACGCATCTACAAGGTCGGCTGGAGCGACGGAACGCCGCTGACGGTTATTGGCACGGACGGCGGCCTGCTTGAAAAACCGGTTACTAAACCGTACGTTATGCTGGGCCCGGCCGAGCGCATCGAACTATGGGTGGATTTCAGCAAATACGATGTGGGCGACACCGCGCAGCTGGTCAGTTTGCCATTTAACGGTGCCGTTGGCATGGGCATGATGGATGGTATGATGGGCATGGGACATCGCGGTCGTGGTAGGGAATTAGCCAACGGCAGCGGCTTTGATATCGCCCGTTTTAAAATCGTTAAAAAAGAAAAGACGTCATTCAAACTGCCGCAGACACTGTCGCGCGTTCCGGCGCCCAACACGGCGCGGGCGGTGAACAGGCAGAATCCGCGCCGTTTTATCTTTGCCATGGGCGGCGGCAGCGCCACCATTAACGGTCGCACGTTTGAGATGACACGCGTGGCCGACGATGAAATCGTTAAGCTGAATACCACGGAAGTGTGGGAACTGGTCAACGGCGGTGGCGGCGGCATGATGCAAATGCCCCATCCGGTGCATGTGCACGGCCTGCAATTCCGCATCATCGAACGCACTACCGGTGCCGGCTGGAGCTCCATGAAAGACGGCTTTGTGGACGGCGGCTGGAAGGACACCGTTTTGCTGATGCCCGGCATGCGCGCTAAAATTTTGTTACGCTTCGAAGACTACACCGGGCTGTTCCTGTACCACTGCCACAATCTTGAGCACGAAGACATGGGCATGATGCGCAATTATCTGGTGGAAGCGTAATTTTTTAAATTTCAAGAAATATAATGATTATAAAAAAGCCTTCCGGATGTTAAAAACCGGAAGGCCTTATTAATTTTAATGATTAGTACCTTTACTCAGCAAAAAAGATTCCTCATCCGTCAACCGACGGATGAGGAATGACACGGAAGCCTGTCATTGTGAGAAGCGAAGTATGAGCGACGTGACACTCTTTTAATATACAATTAGTTAAGCCGTGCTTTGCTGAGCTAAAGACATAATCAATAATTTTATAAAGAGTGGAAATCAGCTCTCAGGATCGTAGGGCATCATCCCGTTGGGAATGAATTCCCAGTCAATACCCGGTTGCACTTCGTGACCAAATTCGGGATGCGGACCGCCGTCCAAAGTGAAGGAACGCACGGCGATATGACGGAACCACAATATTTTTGCAGGATGCTTTATACCGTCCGAAACACGCACAAATTCATGATAATGCACAATGCCCGTTTTGGCATAACGTTTGGCCTTTTCCATAGACCACGTGTCGATGATGCCCTGTACAACGTACAATAAAGCACCGTCCGGAGCATCTGATGACCACCAGTTTGATTTCCCAAACGGGCCGGTATTATAGTGCTTACCCTGCAAACGATTTGGGGTGATTTGTTTCCAAAAATGGCCCGGAATATCGGTAGCGCCGTTTGGTCCATCCGGGGCGCCCGGCGCCAGATAATATTCTTCACCGTCAATAATGACAATAGGACCATGAACGAAATCACCCATTAAAGACATTTTTGACGGATTTAGATCTTTAGAAAATTCAGCGCCATTAAATGAACGACTCTGTTGCGTTTGTCTTTGCTCGATTTCGACCGGACTTTGCTGACAGGAATACAAAAAGAGAAAACCTAAGATTAACAGCGAGCTTGTTTTAAATAGTTTGTGTAACATAATTCCCCCTAAAAATATGAATGACCAGTTAAATAAAATTTTAGAAATATTGTGTGATTAAAACAAAATGACGGCGGTATAAAATAGATTTATGGTTCATGCATATCTTTCCCCTTTGTTTTTCATCGCAACAAACGTTCAGTGACAATTAAAGCTATAAAGGTCACGCTATCATCACAGGATCAATACAATTGACTCATTTTTCTATAACAAGCTCTTTTTAAAAAAATAAATTTCTTTCGGAAAATACCGTGCCATGATACATGGCTATTATACGTATTAAAGATGTCAACGGATGGATTAATCAATTGGTACTACTTTACGGTCTGACGCCCGGTTGGATTGTCACCTTTTCCGTTCCCTTTTTTCTGCAACAGGATATTAAAGGGACGGGAAGCATTTCGCTGCGAACCAAATACCGCTTTCCCGGCGGAATAATAAAGGCGCCGGTAAACAGGCCGCATTACATGGCGGGTTTACAGCCGATATCAGCACAAAATCTGTGGTGTTAAAAGATAGCTTGCTGGCTTAATTTTGACCGACGCCCTCCTGAAAGAGGTTTCGATTTATAGATCGTGCTGATTTTTGACGATGGAAAAAATTCTTGATTCTGTGTCGTTTAGTGCCGGTAAAAAATTGATTTATGCCTGTAACAAAGAATCCTTTTGCCAAAAGCTACTTCATTAAACAAGCGAAAAAAAAGTAACCCGTTTGACAACAACGTTACTAAACCTCTAAGGTTTGGTAACGTTAAATAGCGCAAATAACTAACCGCCTGTTTGTAGCAGGCCATTTCCTTCGTAATTGACAATTCTTAATTCACAATCGTTTTCCCAAAATTTACACTACACATTCATTCTATTCCCAGCGCTTTTGCCAGAATTTCCAGCGGATGCAGTGTTTTTTTACCGCTGCCCTGCTCCATCTGCAAGCGGCAGGTACTGCATTCGGATAAGCCATACTCATGTTCTTCGCGCGCCAGCTCCTTAAAAAGCGCCGCGCCGATCTTCATGGATTGGTCAAATCCGTTACTGCCCTTTTTAAAGCCGTAAGTTCCGGCAATGCCGCAGCAGCCGCGGTTAATCTCATTGACCTTTACTCCGGGAATCTGCCGCAAAAAGGATACCGCCGGACGACCGATTTGCAGCGCTTTTAAATGACACGGGGCATGATAGCCCAATGAAACCGGAACTTCCTTTAATTCGGTTTGCCCGTCGATCTTGCCTTCGCTTTGCAGCTTCTGTAAAAACTCGAAAAATTCATACACCCGTCCCGAAAGTTCTTTTACTCCGTCCTCCAACAGCACATCGGGCCATTCCTTGCGCAGCGCCAGCACAGCGGTAGGTTCGCTGGAAACCACCACATAACCGTTGTTAATGTATGCCGATAATTGCGGTAGATTTTTTCGGATGCTCTTACGCGCCAACTCTATGTTGCCGTAAATAACGGGCGGCATGGCGGCGCTGCCCAAATCGGGCACCTGCACCTGAATATTAAAGCGCTCCAACACCTGCACGGCCAGATAAGTTAAACGCGCATCATTGTATCGGGCATAAATATCGGGGAAGAACAACACTTTAGCCAGCGGATGGCTTAAACGGCGCGTTTTACTATGACGGCGGAATTTACGGGGGCTCTCAGCCGGCGGCAGCTGCCGGCGACGATCAATGCCCAGAGTTTTTTCCATTATCAAACGTACTGCGCGGTTCTTCATCAAAGGATTAACCAATGGCGCCAAAGCGGCATTCATACGGCTAAACTGTTCGCTGTGCTCCAGCGTCCACTGCATCACACCAGGAAAATGCGCGCGGCGGTAACGCGCTTTGTGTTCCAACAGCAAGCGCCCCACATCCACATGGGACGAGCAATCCACGTAACAGCCCTCGCAGTAAATGCAGTACTCTAGCATACGCTTGTAGTCTTTTTCCTGCACGAACGATTCCGGCAAGTCGCCGCTGATTAGATTTTGCAGAATATTGGCTTTGCCGCGCGGCGAAGCCAACTCGTCGGCGGTAATCTGAAATACCGGACACATGGTGGTCGTAATATTGCTTTGGCGGCAGGCGCTGCAGCCGTGGCATTTTTCAATTTCGTAATAATAATCATCCTCATTAAAGTGCAACACGGTGGGCGTTTCGACGCGCCGGTACTGCGGTGAAAAACGCAGGTTTTTGGTGAGTTGATTCTCGCGGTTAATCTTTACGCCGGGGTTGAGCACGCCCTGCGGATCAAAGAACCGTTTCACATCCTCATACACATCATACAGCGGACCGACCAGTTGCGGCAGCAGATGCGCCCGCGCCCGGCCATCGCCATGCTCGCCGCTTAAAGAGCCGCCTAACTCCTTAACCACGGCAAACACTTCGTCGGCCAGATGCTGAACTTTTTCCAGATGCGCCTCGTCTTTCAGATTTATAAAGGGACGGGCATGAAAATTTCCCCGGCCGGCATGTCCTAAAATAATGGCCTCGATATTGTATTTGTCATAAATCTCATAAAGCTTACGGATGTAGACGGCAATGTCCCGCGGACGTACCACAAAATCTTCTATAAACGCCGGAACCTTTTCCGGCCGTTTTTGATGATAAACCAGCGGAAAGCTGGCCTTGCGGATATTCCACAGTTCCTGCAGCTCCGAGAGATCGGCCGTTGTTTTGTAATCCATCCCCTTAGGAAATTCAGCCTTAAGAAAATCTGTCAATTTATAATTTAACTGTTCCACCTCTCCGGCCGAATCGCCGGTAAACTCCACGTACAACTGGCTTTCCACATGCTCCGGAAAATAGTCGCCCAGTTCCGGCCGGTAACGGCGCACTAATTCCAGCGCGGTAATATCCATCATTTCCACCGCCGCCGGGCCCAGTTGCAAAATCGGCTCAATAGCTCGCGCCGCCTCTTCCAGAGAGTCAAAATTAACGACAGACAAAGCCTTGTGGTGCGCCGGTTCCCTGACATAGAGTTCTATCTCCGTAATGACGCCCAGTGTGCCTTCACAATTACAAAAAATATTAGCCGGATTGAAGGACTGTTCGGTTAGCAATCTTTCCAGCCGATAGCCACTGCTGTTTTTTTCTACTTTCGGCGTGTAGCGTTCGCTCAGGCCGCGATTCTTCTGCGCCAGTTCATAAAGGAAACGTTTTACGGCAGTTTCCCTGCTGTGATCCTCTGCCTGAAATTCCTTTTCTGCGTTTTGCGAATTTTTTAGCCGGATAACCTCGCCATCGGACAGAACTACTTCCAAAGAAGCGATGTAGTCCACTGTGGCGCCGTACTTGATGGAATGCGCGCCGGTGGCGTTGTTGGCCACCATCCCGCCAATGGTACAATATTCTCCGCTGGAAGGGTCGGGCGGGAAGTAGCGCTGAAATTGTTTGAGGTAGCGGTTCAAATCCCCGTAAATCACGCCGGGCTGCACGCGCACAACCTGGCCTCGCCTGTTGTAATCCAGGATATTGTTCATGTGGCGCGTAAAATCCAGCATAATTCCGCTGTTCACGGCCTGCCCCACCAGGCTGGAGCCGGCGCCGCGCGGCGTAACGGAAAGACCGTGCTGCGCGGCAAAGCGCACCACGCGCGCCACATCCTGCGTATTACGCGGGAAGGCCACGGCTGCAGGAAAGATTTTGTACATACAGGCGGCTGTGGCGTACAGGGCGCGGTAAGTATCAGACCAGGTTAACTCGCCGTCTAATGAGGCGGCCAGTTTATGAAATAACTGCTTTGGAGCAGACTGCATTACAGATTCCCGCTGTTTTTACTGTTTTCATATTTTTGTTTTTGAATTAGCAATATAATCATTTTGCCGCTTTTTTTCACTGATAAAAAAAAAGATTCCACCGCCTGTGCCATGGAATCTATTTTAAAATCATCAGTTTATTTTGCCGGAAATCTACTTCAGAGGCAGTATCTGCCCAAAGGTGAATTTAAGAAGGCGCGACGCATTGTTGTATCGTTTGTTGCCGATGTTGAAATTCCGGTATATTCCCGTGTACAAACCCTTTGCTTTGATTAAATCCCGAATATTATTTCTGTTTACCGCATTTCCTTGCCCCGTCAAAGCGCTTAGCAGAAAATTAAAACTGTCAAAGCCGATGATTTCATATGTACCGGGCGTTCGTTTAAAATTCGTGCGGAATTCATTACGGAACTTACGGAAATCCCAGCTTTCTCTGTTTAAATAGCCGTCCGAGACAAAGGTTAAGCCATTAATGTATTTGCGGTTCTTCTTCAACTGGTCTTCGTTGTACCAATCCTGATTGCCCAGCAATGAGGCGCGAATATTCCAGTAGGCAAACTGCGAAGCAATGCGCGTAATATCTTCGCCGTAAATGGGCATAAACAGTCCGTCAAAGGCCGAGACCGGAATATCCGCCGAATCGAGCTTAGTGTGCGTTTTCCATAAAAATTTCTGCTTTTCGCTAACATAGATTTTATACAAAGAATCCAGCGTGGTTTTGCTGTAGGTGGAATCAATGGCTAAAACAGAGTCCTGAAAAGCCAGTTTTAAACCGGCGCGCTTAAGCGCTTTAAAATGGCGCGTAATGTCCTGTTCGTCGGGGTAGTACCATTGCTCGGCGCCGATTTTGTTGCCTGCCTGCAATTGTGTCTCTTTAAAATATTTCACAAAACGAATATAATAATCGTCGATGGGCGCCAGAATAGCGTACCGTTTAAGATGCAGAGAATCCGCGGCATAACTCGCCAGCTCGCGCGCCATAATATCCAAAGGCACGGCAAGCTGGATAACATTACGCGATAAATTCCGCAAATTTTCATCTGAGGCCGTAGGCGATATAATCGTCAAGTCTTCATAATCGGCGATAGCCGCACAAGCCACGGTAATGTCGTTCTCTACCGGCCCGAAAACCGCCGAAATGGTGGGATCTCCGGCGATTTCCTTAATACGTTCAATAGCGCGCGTCATGCGCGTTTCGTAATCATATGGAATGATTTCGATGATTGGGTCGTTGGCTTCGCTGTAATCGGACTGTGCCAGACGCAGACCGTCCAACAGGGCTTTACCCACCTGCGCATTCGCCCCGCTTAAAGGCAGCAAGGCGGCAATGCGGATCCTGCCGCTGGCATTCTGCTCCAACAGTTCAATCAACCGGCGCGCTTTTTCATTGTATTCCTGAGAGCCCTGCGGCACGTCTAAAATATTATGCGCCATTTGTAAGGCCAGGCTTTTACGATCCTTATGATAATAGTAATCGGCTAAAAAATACAACACCGACTGTCTGGCAAAGGGAGCGATCTCCTGCCGCGTCAGGTTACGTAATGAATGGTCGTCAAATTTGTAACGCATTGCGTCTTGCGCTAAGGACAGCGCTTTTTTCTTAAGGCGATTATCATCGCTTTTAGCCGCTACCTGCAGCCAGATGGTTAATGCCGATTGCAGACGGTTCAGACGGTAATAATTATTGGCCACCAGGAACTGAACATCATCATTGTAGCCGCTGCCGGTATATTTTTTCAGGAAAGTCTGGCACACCTTCAGGGACTGCTCATACTTACCCATTTTGTAGTACGTTTTAGCCAGCATCAGCGTGTTGGCCGTAGTCAGCGAGCTGTGCGGCAACTTTTCCACCAGTGTAAAAAAGATATTCTCTGCTGTTTTCCAGTGGCGCCGGCGATACTCTTCAACGCCTTTTTTAAAAATGGCCTGTTCCCGTTTGGCCGCATTTTGGGCAAGTACAGTTTGAGTGACTAATAAAAGTAATAGTAAAACAAAAATGCTGCGCATTCGTACCATCGAGTTTTCCTTCTGTGCTCTGTTCACTATTCTACCGTAACACTTTTTGCCAGATTTCTGGGCTGGTCTACATCGCATCCCCTGAGTACAGCTATATGATAGGCCAAAAGCTGTAAGGGAATCACCGCCAGCAACGGCGTTAAGGCCTGGCACGTTTCGGGAATGTAGATCACATGGTCGGCATAGTTTTTTATTGTCTCGTCGCCTTCGTTAGCCACACAAATCACCCGTCCCTTGCGTGCTTTAACTTCTTCGATATTGCTGATCACCTTGTCGTAGATGGCGTCTTTAGTAGCGATGAACACCACCGGCATATTTTCATCGATCAGCGCGATGGGGCCGTGCTTCATCTCGGCCGCCGGGTAACCTTCGGCGTGGATGTAAGAAATTTCTTTCAATTTCAGCGCGCCTTCCAGGGCCACGGGAAAATTGTAACCGCGTCCCAAATACAAAAAGTTACGTTCGTTTTTGTAAATTTCTGCAAGTTCTCTAATATAATCATTCTGATCCAGTATTTTTTGCACTTGCCCGGGAATAGCCATTAAATCGTCAATTAACTGTTTGCCCTGCACCACCGACATATGCCGCTTACGGGCAATCATCAAAGCAATCAAAACAATAGCCGTCACCTGCGAAGTAAAAGCTTTAGTGCTGGCTACGCCGATTTCAGCGCCGGCATGAATATAAACGCCGGCGTGGGTTTCGCGGGCAATAGTGGAACCGACGGCATTAACGATGCCCAGCACCAACGCGCCCTTGTGTTTGCCTTCCCGCAGGGCGGCCAATGTGTCCGCCGTTTCACCCGACTGCGAGATAGCGATGACCACTTCATTATCATGAATAATCGGATTACGGTAACGAAATTCCGAAGCGTATTCCACTTCCACCGGGATACGGCAGTATTCCTCAATCAGATACTCTCCGATTAAACCGGCATGCCATGAGGTTCCCGAAGCTAAAATATAGATTTTAGAGGCGTGCACCAGCTTATCTTCCACCTCGCTTAATCCGCCTAATTTAACCAGCCCTTCTTCACGTAAAATACGGCCGCGCATAGCGTCCATGATCGTTTCCGGCTGCTCAAAAATCTCCTTAAGCATAAAATGGTCAAAACCGCCCTTTTCGATGTCTTCGAGGCGCATACTTACTTTAACCATCTCCTTTTCGATGGGCTTGTTAAAAATTGTTTTAGTTATAATGCCCTTACGCGAAATAACCGCCATTTCATCATCATCCAGATAAAACACGTTACGCGTGTACGGAATCAACGGAGTCACATCGGAAGCGACAAAATATTCCTCGTCACCCACGCCGATAACGATGGGACTACCCTTACGCGCAACAAACAGCTTGTCAGGTTCGTGCTTGGTGATCACCACCAGACCGTAGGTGCCTTCTAACTTAAGCAGAGCTTCGCGGAAGGCGCTTTCAAAATCGCCGTCGAACAAATCTTCGATCAGATGCACTACAACCTCTGTGTCTGTTTCGGAACGGAATGTATGGCCGCGTTCCTGCAACAGTTTTTTCAGCGAAGCATAATTTTCGATGATCCCGTTGTGAATTAGCGCGGTATTGCCGGAGTCGTCTACGTGTGGATGCGCGTTAAGGCGCGAAGGTTTGCCATGTGTGGCCCAGCGCGTATGAGCGATGCCCACGAGTCCGCCGGGCATGTTGCCGTTAAGCATATTTTCCAGATTGCGGATTTTGCCCACCTCGCGCACAACGTCAATTTCCTGCCCGTGCATTACGGCGATGCCGGCGGAATCGTATCCGCGGTATTCCAGCCGTTTCAATCCGTTAATTAAGATGGGCGCGGCGTCTTGATTCCCGATATATCCTACGATACCACACATATATTTTCCTCCCGTCTATTCCCACTCGATGGTGGCCGGCGGCTTGGAGCTAATATCGTAAACCACCCTGTTTATTCCACGAACTTCATTAATTATTCTGTTAGATATAACCGCCAGTAAATCATACGGCATCTGATACCAGTCGGCGGTCATGCCGTCGGTGCTGGTGACGGCGCGCAGGGCCAGTACATGTTCATAGGTGCGCTGGTCGCCCATCACGCCCACGGTTTGAACCGGCAGCAGCACGGCAAAAGCCTGCCATATTTCATTATATACGTCCGCTTTGTGCAATTCTTCAATAAAAATAGCGTCCGCCTGCTGCAACAGGGCCACACGCTGCGGTGTAATTTCTCCCAAAATACGCACGGCTAAGCCCGGTCCCGGAAAAGGATGGCGGCCTAAAACCGTTGGCGGCAGCCCTAACTCGCGACCGACCTGGCGAACTTCATCCTTAAAAAGTTCGCGCAAAGGCTCTAATAATTCAAAATCAAAATTTTCCGGCAGGCCGCCCACGTTGTGATGTGATTTTATAGTAGCCGACGGTCCTTTAAAGGAAACGCTTTCGATCACATCCGGATAAAGCGTGCCCTGCGCCAGATAAGCAAAATCGCCTAATTTTTGCGCTTCTTCCTCAAATACGCGGATAAACTCCTCGCCGATTATCTTTCGTTTGCGTTCGGGATTTGTTACGTCCTGTAATCTATCATAAAATCTTTGCCGACTGTTGACCATTGTCAAATTCATGTGGAAATATTTATGAAAAACTTCTTCCACCTGCTGCGCTTCCTGACGCCGCAGCAGGCCGGTATCCACAAACACGCAGTGCAGTTGATCGCCAATGGCGCGGTGCAGCAGCACGGCCACCACGCTGGAATCCACGCCGCCGCTGAGCGCGCACAACACACGCTTATCCCCCACACGCTCTCTGATGGCGGTCACGCTCTCTTTAATAAACGACTGCGGCGACCAATCGCCCTTGCAGCCGGCGATTTCGTAGACAAAATTTTTAATGATTTGCCGGCCGTACTCGCTGTGCATTACTTCCGGATGAAACTGTAAGCCAAACACGGGCTGCGTACGGTGTTCGATGGCGGCAAAGGGGGAATTATCCGTGCGGGCAACGGCTGTAAATCCTTCGGGCAGTTGCAGCACTTTATCGCCGTGGCTCATCCAAACGCCGCTTTCCTGCGGGACATCTTTAAACAGAGAACTGCGGGCGCTTAGCTGCAATTGAGCCGGTCCGTATTCTTTTTTATCAGCCTGAATGATCGTCCCGCCGTGTAAATAGGCGATTAGCTGCAATCCATAACAGATACCCAACACAGGCACGTCCATATCAAAGACTTCCCGGCCGGTACGCGGCGCGTCTTCCTCATACACCGAGGAGGGACCGCCGGAAAGGACAATTCCTTTTAAATTTCGATCACTAAAATCCTTAACGTTTATATTAAAGGGATGAATCTCGCAATATACGCCGGCTTCGCGGATACGCCGGGCGATGAGCTGTGTGTACTGCGAGCCAAAATCCAGAATCAGAATCGTTTCATGCTGCACTTTATTGCTTCCGCTCAGATTTGCCATGTCCGTAATTCCTCAAGAAATTTGTAATCGGTTAAATCGTAATGGATGGGTGTGACGGAAATATAGTTTTTCATGACCGCTAAATCGTCCACATCATCTTCCTTGTCGACCATTAACCGTTTTCCGGTGAGCCAGTAATAGACGCGGTTATTGGGATCGATACGTTTGTCAAAGGCTTCTTCGTAACGGCCTTTGCCCTGCCGTGTAACGCGCACGCCGGCTATTTCCCGCTCGGCAACGGCAGGAACATTGACGTTTAGCAACGTACCCTGCGGTAAGCCCCCATTTAGAATTTTTTTGCTTAATGTGCGGGCTATATTGGCCGCTGCCGTAAAATTTGTGCTGGTAAACGACGCCAAAGAAACGGCCATAGCCGGAATGCCCATGATAACGCCTTCGGCGGCCGCCGAAACGGTGCCTGAATAGATGATATTGGTAGCTGTGTTGGGTCCCTGATTTATGCCGCTGACCACCAGATCGGGTTCTTTTTGCATCAGGCAGCGTACGCCTAATTTAACGCAATCGGCGGGCGTGCCGTTAACAGCGTAACCGAAAAACTCGCCGTCGCGCGTTATTTCTTGTACACGTAAGGGATCGGAAAGGGTTATGGCGTGCCCCACGGCGCTTTTTTCCACCAGTGGCGCCACCACGGTTATCGCGCCCAGTCCTTTCAGAGCTTCTTTCAGGCTTTGGATGCCCGGGGCGTAAATTCCGTCATCGTTGGTAAGTAAGATAGAAAGTTCAGACATAAAATTCTTGCAGCTTTTCTCCGGCTAAATTACGGCTACAGAGGGAAACTAAGCCACGCTGTTTTTGTGAGCAAAGAAATCCAGCAAGCCGGCAATGCGTTGTTTTAGTTCGTGACGATGAACGATGATATCTATGAAACCGTGTTCCTGAACAAATTCCGAACGTTGAAAGCCCGGCGGCAGGTCCTGGCCGATGGTCTGTTTGATTACACGCGGTCCGGCAAAGCCGATCAGCGCACCCGGCTCGGCGATATGCACGTCGCCCAACATGGCGTAACTGGCTGTGGTGCCGCCGGTAGTGGGATTGGTTAAAATGGAAATATAGGGAATTTTGTTTTCCGCCAAACGGGCCAGCTTGGCGCTGGTTTTGGCCATCTGCATCAGGCTTAAGATGCCTTCGTGCATGCGCGCTCCGCCGGAAGAGGAGAGAATCAACAGAGGTTGGCGCAATTCCAGCGCTTTGTCTATGGCGCGGGCCACTTTTTCGCCCACAACCGACCCCATGCTGCCGCCTAAAAATTTAAAATCCATTAAAGCCATCACTACCTTGTGCTTTTCAATTTCTCCGGCGCCGGTAACCACCGCTTCGTTCATTCCGGTTTTTTTAACCGTTGCCTTGTATTTATCGATATACTTTTTCTTGTCCTTGAAATTCAGGGGATCGGTAGTCATCATATTGCGGTTAAATTCCTTAAAAGTCCCTTCGTCAAACAAAATGGAAATGTAGGTGTCGCTGTCGATGCGGAAATGGTAATCGCATTTGGGACAAACGTACAGCTTTTTTTCTAACTCTTTTTTGTAGATAATCTCACCGCAGTTGTCGCACTTAATCCACAAACCATCGGGTAGCTCTTTTTTTTCAATTGGTTTGAGCGCCTCTTTTTTACGTTTAAACCAATCCATAAATCATCCCCTGTGTTGATTGTAAAATTATGTTACCGCTCTTTGATCATCACCAGAGCATCTTCGCCCTCTGAATAATATTTTTCCCGCACGTACAATTTGCGAAAACCGAATCTTTTGTACAGAGCAATTGCCGCCCTGTTGGAAGCACGCACTTCCAGCAAGGCCACCTGATAATCGGCAAAATGTTCAAAAAGATGATGCAGCAGGCGCCGGCCCAGACCTTGGCGGCGCTGCTGCGGATTCACAGCAAAATTACTAATGTGCAGCTCGCCGCTAAAATACCAGCAAACGGCATAACCCACAATTCCCTGTTCGGATTCCATCACGCAAGGATACGATAACGCTTTATTTTGCACTTCCGCCGAAAAACTCTCCGCCGACCAGGGGTCGGGGAATATACGCTTTTCCAATTCGTATATTCGCGGCACATCCGCCTGGCGCATGCGTCTGAACACAAGCCTCATAACACTCCGGCAAAAGAACGGACATACATCGGTTCCAATTCCTGCAAATCATCCGCGCCGCTGACATTAAATTTTTCCCGACCAATCTGAGCCAGATGGTGTGCCTGATAACCGGCCTTATTATAAATGCGCACATCCTGCGCCGTTAACCTGCGCCACAGCGTTTCTTCTAATTGCAGTGTTTGATTCGTAATCAGAATGCTGCCCGACGGCAGATGCTCAGGCAGATTGTTTTTGGCGACCACTTCGTGTCCGGCAATTTCAGTTAAACTGTCGGAGAGACGCCTATGCCGGGCGACATACACTTCGTCGCGTTGCGCTTCGATTGCGCTAAACAAGACTTCCTCACCCACAGGCGCCTGAGCCGCCAGCACCTGATGATTGGAAACGCCGACGATGGGCAAACCTTTTGCTAAGCAAAATCCCTGGGCAAAACTCAATCCGATGCGCAGACCGGTAAAAGAGCCCGGCCCCACAGCGCATGCCACGAGGCGGACATCATTTACAGAAACGGACTGCGCGTCAAGCACTCCGCTGAGCAAAGTAAGCCCTTCCGTGACCAGTTGCCCCACCAGACGGGCATGCTGCATGGGCAATTCCAGATTGTACTCCAACAGAGTTTTACCGTCCCGCCAAAAAGCGATGCTGCACAGAATGTCTGATGTTTCGATGGCTAAGACCACGACGCTATTCCTTTTTCAGCAGCCGGAACAGCCGGCCATCCTGCTGCATGGTAATCTCTATTTTATAATAGGCGTCCAAATGGCGCTCAATAAGCTGCGGCCATTCGACAAAGGTTACGGCTCCGTTGTCGAATAATTCACCCAAACCCAGATTAACCAGCTCTAATTCGTTTTCGATGCGGTACAAATCCACATGATTAACGGGCTGACGACCCCCATACTGGTAAACAAGCGCAAAAGAAGGGCTGGCCGCTTCCTCTTCAGTTTGCCATAGTTTGCAAATGGCTTTAACCAAAAATGTTTTGCCGCTGCCTAAATCGCCCTGCAAAAGCACAATATCGTTGGCCTTAAGCCGATTGGCGATTTCCCGCGCCAGCGCCGCTGTGTCTGCTTCCGACTTCGATTTATATTCGGCAATAAATTTCATATCTCATTATTTATGATTAAAGCGTTTGAAGTTAAGTGAAAAATTGCAGGAATACAAGCCGATACGCTTAAAGGCGGCATTTTTAATTCTCCTGCACAGTCAGTCAGAGCAGCGCTCTACCGCCCCTCTAATTGAACCACCGGTAAAATCATCTCTTCGATGGAAACGCCGCCGTGCTGAAAGCTGTCCCGATAATAATTAAGATATTTATTGTACTGCGTGGGATACACCAGATAGTAATCTTCCTTGGCAAATACATAGGTGGTATTCACGCCGCGGCGCGGTAATTTCCAGCTGGAAGGTTCTTTGATAAAAATAGCGTGTTTGGGATCGACCTTTAAACTGCGGCCGTATTTGTAGCGCAAATTACTGGAAGCTTCGCGGTCGCCGATAACTTTGGTGCCGTGCAACCCGCGCACGCTGCCGTGATCGGTGGTTACATAAAGAACGGCGTCCGAAGCGGCAATGGCTTTGAGGATGCCCATTAAAGGCGAATGCAAAAACCAGGAACGCGTTAAACTGCGGAAGGCGGCTTCGTCGGGAACAATCTCTTTAAGGATGGGCAAATCGGAGCGGCTGTGCGCTAAAATATCCACAAAATTTACTACGATGGCCAGCATGCGCGAATCCAGATAACTATTGATATTCCTCTCTAAATTGCGCATATCTTCGGTATTCATGATTTTTACATATTTCAGATTATTGCCCAAATTCAGCCCCTGCCGTTTGAGCTGTAAATCGAGCAGCTCTTTTTCGTAGCGGTTCAGGCTTTCATCGTCTTCATTCAGCGACCACAGCTCCGGGTACATGGTTTCGATCTCCTGCGGGAAGAGTCCGCTGAAAAGAGCATTGCGTGAAAACGGTGTGGCCGTGGGCAGAATGGAATAATAGTACTGGCGATTGATGCGGAACCAATCGTACAAAAAAGGCTCCAATGTCAGCCATTGATCCAGACGCAGACAGTCGACCACCAAAAAGACCACCGGCCGGTTCTCTTTTAACCGGGGCAGCGCATAGTTTTTCACAATATCTACCGAAAGCGGCGGACGCTCACCCGGATTCTTTTGTTGCACCCAGTTTTTATAATGGTGTTCGATGTACTTGCCGAATTCTACATTAACTTCGTTGCGTTGGTCATAAAGCACCTGACGGAAACTCTGGTCTTCAGTCGTGTCTAACTCGATATCCATATTAAAGATTTTCAGAGTCAGGTCCACCCATTCTTCAGGCCGGGCAATATTCATCAGCGCGGCTGAAATCTGCGCCAGCTCGCGGGCGTACTGCGAACTGCGCTTTTCGGTAATAATATCTTTGCGATCCAGAATTTTTTTGATAGCCATTAAAATCTGGCTGGGGTTCACCGGTTTGGTCAGGTAGTCGTCGATACGCTGCCCGATAGCTTCTTCCATCAGGCTTTCTTCTTCGTTTTTGGTGATCATAATGACCGGCAGATGAGGTTGAATATTTTTAATTTCATTCAGCGTGCTTAATCCGTCCATGCCGCTCATCATTTCATCCAGCAAAACGATGTCGTACTCGCTGGCTTTCACTTTTTCCAGCGCATCGTCGCCATTGGTAACGGTGTCTACCTCGTATCCTTTCTTTTGCAGAAATAAAACGTGCGCTTGCAGCAGATCAATTTCGTCGTCTGCCCATAATATTTTTTGCATCTTTTCTCCCGGTTAGCTTTTAACTGTCTCTTTTCCTCATTGCTGAGATATCTTTCGTTCTGCGTTAAGCGTTTCCGCTTCGCTTACTTCCGTAATAAGGCTAAAAACGCTTAACGTTTAAATCCCAACGTTTTACTGTTTTCTATTTCCCAATTCCTGTTTTCTTACTAGCTGATACTTTTCGCGTCTTGTAAAATTTTTACGACTCCGGCGAGTCGAACTACTTCTTACTTAACACTTAATACTTATCACTTAATACTTAACACTTCTAATTTGCTGCCCAATTCTTAATTGTCTCCCCCGCAATCTGTATTCAATAATTTTCTACGCAAATCGTTTCTGGCGCATAATTTCGAACAGTACCACCGCCGCCGAAACCGAGGCGTTCAACGAAGCCACCTTGCCAATTTGTGGGATAGACATGGTCAGCGTACAAAAGCTCAGCAGATTTTTACGCACGCCGCTGCCTTCGTTGCCCACCAACAATGCCAGCGGTACGTTTAAATCGGTTTCAAAGATGGTTTGCTGCGCTTTAGGCAGCAGAGCGGCAATAGTTACCCCCTGCGCTTGCAGCTGCTGCAATGTATCCGTCAAGCGCGGCGTAGTAAAAAAGGGGATATGGAACAAGGCTCCGGCCGAAGTTTTAACCACGGTGGCATTCAAGCCGGCGCTGCCTTTCTCCGGTAAAACAATACAGTGCACGCCGCTAATTTCCGCACTGCGGATGATGGCGCCTAAATTGTGTGGGTCTTGTATCTGATCCAAAATCAAAATCAGCGGCGGCCCGCCGGCCCTCAATAAGGCGTTAAATTCCTCTTTGTCAAGATATGGCCTGAGTTTCACCCGCGCCGCCACGCCCTGATGCACGACCGCCCCAACATATTGCTGTAATTGATTTTTGGCAATACGTAAAAGCGGAACCTGCCGCTGTCCGGCCAGTCGTTCGATATACCCGACAGAGCCGCCGCGGGCGTCGTCGGCCAGCCAAAGGGACTGCACATCGCAATCCGAACGCAGCGCCTCGATTACCGGTTGACGGCCGTAAATATACAGAACGTCGTCTACGCTTTTCTGCGCCTTTTTTTTATTCATCTTCTTTACCGGGACGATAGCGTAAAATTTCCACTGTTTCCAACGTCATCAGGGCGCCGTGTCCGCCTTCTTCCAACATCTTGCCAAAAGCCTCGATAGCCTGCTGAATACGCTTTTCCGTATCCACAATCTCGACCAACAAAGGCAAATCCTGCGACAAACGTAAAATATTCGCCCGGTGGATCAGCCTGCTGTCCGCGCCAAAGCCTTCGATGCCACGGATTACTGTGCTGCCGGCCAACCCCATGGATTTGGCTTTTTCCACAATGGATTCATACAGAGGCTGCCCTTTGTAGCGATCCTGAACCCCAATATAAATGCGCAGCAGTTTTCCGATACCTTCGATTTTCATATCCGCTTCTCCTTTAAATTATTTTAGCCAGAACCATTCCCAGCCACACGGCGATTAGCGTGAACAATACATTAAATATAATATTGAGACCCGCTTTTAAAAGCAGATTACTTTGCAGCAGGGCTACCGTCTCGTACGAAAAGGTGGAAAAGGTGGTCAACGCGCCCAACAGGCCGATAGCGATAAAATTACGGGTGGCATCCGGAACGAGGATACGTGTGTTGATTAGCGCCATAAAGAAACCCAACATAAAACTGCCTAAAATGTTTACCATAAGCGTACCATAGGGCAAACGCGCACCCAACAGTTGATATGCCCAACCGGAAATGCCATAACGCAGAATGGCTCCGATAAATCCTCCTAAACCGATTATCATTACTTGTATCATAAAAAACTAACTATCCTTGTTTTATTATTAGCGATTATTTCTACTGTACTACTCCCCCATCTCCCCGCTCTTACTCTCTCTCTTACCTCTTACTCCTACTCCCGAACACATGAGAGAAAAAGCATCCCAAAAGGACTCCGTGGCACAGAGCAAGAATTCTTACTTAAACTTCAAACGCCTGTCAAACCGACGCATTTATTTTACACAGAATTGCTTCTAATTGCCAATGATTTGTATCATGCAGCAAATGCCGCAAAGCGCTAAAAAGTTCCTTACAAGCAAAACGACGGGTGTTTATAAGTTATTTTTTGTAATAGTTCCATAAATCCTTAAATTTGCGCCATATAATCAAACAAGCAGGAAGACCAAATGCAAATCGGAATCGTAGGCCTGCCCTATTCGGGTAAAAGCACTATTTTCTCCACCTTACTCACCCAAAAGAGCGCCGAAGCGCACGGCGGCAAACAAAGCGCCGAACGGGGCGTAGTAAAGGTGCCTGACGTGCGCTTAGACCGTTTGACGGAGATGTTTAATCCCAAACGTAAAATCAACGCCACCATCGAATACATCAAAGTGCCCGGTCTGGAAAGCGGGCAGGACAACAGCCGCAGTCTGCCGGCGCAGTTTTTAGCCAATCTGAAAACAGTAGACGCCCTGTTAGTTGTCATCCGTAATTTCGAAAATGAATATTATCCCCATCCCCTGAACCGCATTGATCCCAAAGCCGATATGGAATTCATCAATTCCGAATTTTTATTCAGCGATTTAGCCATCGTGGAAACGCGTTACGAAAAACTGAGCAAATTAGTGCCCAAAACGCAGGATGAAAAAGACAAACGCGAACTGGCGCTGATGGAACGGCTTAAGGCGCAATTGGAAGAAGAGCGCCCCCTGCGCGAACTGGACTTCAGCGAGTCCGAGCAGCTTATCCTAAAAGGCTATCAGTTCTTAACCGCCAAGCCCATCCTCTACGTACTCAATATTGCCGAAGGACAGATTCCCAACGCCGCGATGCTCGAACAGGAGCTCTCCTCTTTTTTAACGCCGCATTGCGCCATTACCTCCCTCAGCGCGGAAATAGAAAAAGAACTTTCCGAGTTAGATACAGAAGACGCTCAGGTTTTTATGGAAGAGTTGGGCATCAAAGAACCGGCGTTGAATAAACTAATCCGTACGTCCTATGATTTACTGGGGCTAATCGCCTTTTTTACCGTTGGCGAAGACGAGTGCCGCTCGTGGACTATCCGCAACGGCACCAATGCGCAAAAAGCCGCCGGCGTAATTCATACGGATTTGGAGAAAGGCTTTATCCGCGCCGAAACCGTGCATTACGATGATTTAATCGCTCAGGGCAGTTTAAGCGCCTGCAAGGAAAAAGGTCTTTTGCGTCTGGAAGGTAAGGAATACATTGTTAAAGACGGCGATATTCTGAATATCCGCTTTAACGTGTAGGCGGTACGCAAACCAGATTTCACTTCCGGCATGGCCGGAAATGCGCTTTATTCCGTTTCACGTAACAGGAAACGTTAAACAAGATGACGCACAAAGAAAAATTTATTCCTCCGGCAGCCCGGCAAGCCGCAGCAACTCTTTTGAACCGCCGGCAATTTTTAGCTCGGCTGGCCGGTCTCAGCGCTCTGGCGCTTGTTCCCTTACCGCTTAGCGCTCTGCCTGCAGAAACAGATGCTTTTTTAAAACGCAATCCGCAACTATTCAACCAACAACAGTGGCGCTTGGTAAACGTTGTTCTGGAGACGCTTTTCCCTTCCGAAGAAGATTCTCCCGGAGCGGCCGATATACACGCCGCCCCTTACTTGCAGTGGGTGTTAAGCGACAAAAAAGTCGACCCTCAGCTTACCTCGTTCATCCGCAACGGCTTTGGCTGGCTGGAAGAAGAAGCGCAGGAGCGCCATAAAACTTCCTTTTTAAAGATGAACTCCCCCCAACGCGAAGCCTTTCTGCATGAGATTGAAACCGCCAACTGGGGCGAAAGCTGGCTGTCCGTGCTCTTACTCTACACGTTCGAAGCTCTGCTCTCCGATCCCATTTACGGCGGCAATCCGGACGGCATCGGCTGGCAATGGTTAGAGCATCATCCGGGCTATCCCCGTCCAAATAAAAACACAATGTACGGTAAATTATGAGTAAAGATTTTGATGTTTGCATCGTGGGCAGCGGAGCCGGAGCCGGCCCGGTGGCTTACACTCTGGCCATGGCCGGCTATTCGGTGGTGGTACTGGAAAAGGGCCCATGGCTCACGGAAAAGGGATTTTCCAAAGACGAGCTACTATGCTGCCGGCGCAGCGTTTACACACCCAATTTACAGGATGAACGCCATGTAATCGAGCAACAGGAAGACGACGGCAGCTGGCAGGGCGAATCCACCTACGACTCCGGCTGGGATTTTTGGAACGGCAACATGGTCGGCGGCTCCTCCAATTTGATGAGCGGCTTTTTCCACCGCTTAAAACCGGTGGACTTTCGCCTATTATCCACTTTCGGGCCCATCGAAGGCGCTAATGTAGTGGACTGGCCGCTCACCTATGATGACATGGAACCCTATTTTACTAAAGTGGAACAGATCGTCGGCGTGTCCGGTCACGCTAAACCGCATCCGTTTTTAGAACCGCGTTCCACAGCGGATTTTCCTTTTCCGCCTACGCTGGAGCATCCTATATCCTCATGGATCGACCAGGCCTGTGAAAAGATTGGCTACCACCCGCTACCCGTTCCGCGGGCCATCCTGCCGCATTTTGCCTTGGAGCGCAAGGGCTGTGCCTATTCCAACTACTGCGGCAGCTATCCTTGCGCCACCGGCGCCAAAGGCAGCTCACGCGCCGCCCTGCTCGATAAAGCCGTACGCAGCGGCCATTGTGAAATCCGTCCGCACTCCATGGTCTACAAGCTGCTCAGCGACAATTCCGGTCAGGTTACGGCCGCCGCTTACTACGATGCGCAGGGCAACGACCGCCGCGTGGATGCCAAAATTTACGTAGTCGCCTGTCAGGCCGTGGAAACGTCCCGTTTGCTGCTGCTTTCCACCGGACCCAAACATCCCAAGGGCTTGGCCAATAACAACGATCAGGTGGGTAAAAACCTGGTTTTTTCGGCCGGCGGATCCGGCACGGGAGACATCCTTTTTTCCAAACTGAACAGCGGGCAGCAACATGACCTTAAAAAGCGCGGCCTCTTCGTCAACCGCGCGCTGCAGGATTGGTACATCATCAACGATCCCGATTTTGGCGAAACGGCCAAAGGCGGCACCATCGATTTTCTCTTCCGTCATCCCAATGCCATCACGCGCGCCAATTCCGAAAAATGGGACGGGGATAAACTCCTTTGGGGGACGCCGCTGAAAAAGCAACTCAAAGCCGCTTTCACCAAAGCGCGTTATCTGCAATTCGAGACCTTTTGCGACTGGTCGCCCAATGACAATTGTTTTGTCTCGCTGGACAGCAAAGTTAAAGATAAGTGGGGCAATCCCGTCGCTAAAATACGCATCGGTTACATCGAACATGATCTTAAAGTAGGTAACTTTTTGGCCGAACGTGGAGAAGAGGTATTAAACGCTGTGGGCGCCGAGAACGTACGTTCTCACGTGAGTATTTACCCGCCGCCCAATCTGGTGGCCGGCGGCTGCCGCTTTGGCGACGACCCGCAGACTTCAGTGCTCAACGCCGATTGCCGGGCGCATGAGGTGGAAAATCTGTACGTATCGGACGGCAGTTTTATGCCCACCGGCGGAAGCGTCCCTTACACATGGACCATTTACGCCAACTCTTTCCGCGTAGCCGATAAAATTGTGGAGCAGCTCGGAGGAACAATTGATAATTAAAAATGAATAATCAAGAATCGGGTAGCAAATTATAAGTGTTAAGTAGTAAGTATTAGTAGTAAGTATTAAGTGTTAAGTATTAAGTGTTAAGTAAGAAGTAGTTCGACTCGCCGGATCGTAAAAATTTTACAAGACGCGGAAAGTATCAGGTAGTAAGAAAACAGGAATTGGGAAATAGAAAACAGTAAAACGTTGGGCTATAAACGGTAAGCGTTTTTATCCTTACAACGGAGGTAAGCGAAGCGGAAACGCTTAACGCAGAACGAAAAATATCTCAGCAACAAGAAAAACTGGCAGCAAAGAGCTAAAAGCTAACAACTTAAA
>CAZIBE010000050.1:0-27819 GCA_964536685.1 uncultured Calditrichaceae bacterium
TTAAAAAATAATTGTCCATAAGTACTCCGATTGCTAAATTAGCAATAACACAAACAAAAACAAGGAGTAATCATGGGCAAATTTAGAGAAAACTTTGATATGATTTTATCTTTTGTCAAACAAACTTTGTCAAATATATTGAATAAAGATGGAAATATCAAACGTCCGTGGCCAAAACCAAAGTTTTCTGATGCAGAAGTCATTACTTTAAGTTTGTTATCTGAGATTCTCATGATCGATAGTGAAAACTATTTATTCAAGAAATTGAATAAAAATTACAAAAAACTTTTCCCTAACTTAATAGAAAGAAGCGTTTACAATAAAAGACGTAAGATGTTATTTAAACTCATAGAGACTTTGCGAGTGAATATTTTACAAGAATTAACCTATGGTGAAGATACTTTTATTGTTGATTCCATGCCCTTGCCCATCTCGAAATTTAGTCGAGCTAAGCGACTAAAAATTTGTAAAGAAGATTGGGCTACAGCGCCTTCATTTGGTTATTGTGCAGCTCAAAAGACGACATATTTTGGTTATAAACTGCATGCTATTACAACGGTTAACGGCATAATTACTCATTTTGATTTATCAAAAGCCAATATGGCTGATATTCATTATCTCGAGGACATCAAAGAATACTATCCTGGCGCAAGGCTTTTAGGGGACATGGCTTATTTAAGTGATCCATTACAAATGGAATTGTTTGAGACCAATCGGTTACTATTAGAAACGCCTAAACGTCGGAACCAGAAAAATTATAGGAAATATCCTGCGGTTTTCCGGAAAGTAAGAAAAAGAATAGAAACGTTTTATTCCCAAATGCACGATCAATTTAAGATAGTAAACAATTATGCTAAAACATTTCGTGGACTTTCGGTAAGTATTTTATCCAAAATTACAGGATATACTTTAGTTCAACATCTGAATAAATATAAATTCGGCAATCAGTTATGCCATATAAAACATGCTATTACTTAATTTGCACAACGGGTTAAAATAACAAAATAATATGGGCTTTCCCAAAGGGATCACTTACGTGATAGCCCAAAATAATTTCAACTGGTCATTCATATTGTTAGATAATTTCATTAAAAAAACTCAAGACCTGCCGGTTATAATGATTTCAGGACAAAGCACTATCAAAATTGCCGTAGACGCCTTAAAAAAAGGCGCTTTTGATTTTATCGAAAAACCGGTGGACGCTGAGCGCTTACTGATTACCTTAAAAAATGCGCTTAAAACACAGACCCTGGTTAGAGAAAAAGAAGCGCTGATTGCCGAATTGGAACAAAAATATCGTATTGTGGCAGCCAGCAAAACAATGTTAAATATTTTGGCAAAAATAGAAACCGTCGCTCCAACGATTGCCAAAGTGTTAATAACCGGCGAAACCGGCACCGGCAAAGAACTGGTTGCGCGGGCGCTTCATTTAAAGAGCGAGCGTAGCTCGGGACCGTTTATTAAAATTAACTGTGCGGCCATTCCGGCGGAATTGATGGAAAGCGAATTGTTCGGCCATAAAAGGGGCGCCTTTACCGGCGCATTTAGGGATACAGCGGGCAAATTCCAGATGGCCGACGGCGGTACGCTGTTCCTCGACGAAATTGGCGATATGGATTTGTTGTTGCAGGCCAAGTTGTTGCACGTCCTGCAGGATAATGAATTTATGATGCTTGGTTCCACAAACTCGGTTAAAGTGGATGTGCGTATTATCGCTGCTACCAATCAAAACATCGAGCAAATGGTGAATGGCGGTAATTTTCGTGAAGATTTGTTCCATCGTCTGAATGTTGTTAATATTCATGTGCCGCCGCTGCGGGAGCGCACAAAGGATATCACGCCGCTGGCCAGGCACTTTTTAGCACTGTTTACCGATTCGTACAACAAGCAGATAAACGACTTCACTGCGGAAGCATTGAACATTTTAATGCACTACCAGTGGCCCGGCAATGTGCGTGAGTTACGTAACGTCATTGAAAAACTGGTTATATTTGCAAAAGAACCGGCCATTCATTCAACAGACGTTTTAAATGTTTTAGAAGAATCTTCCGACAAAGAAAAGCGCCCCTGTCGTTCCGCGCCATTAAAGGAAGAATTAGCCCGTTATGAACGGGAGTATATCCTGCATGTTTTAGATTCTACAGGGTGGAAAATGCAGGAGAGCGCTAAATTATTAGGCTTTGATCGAACTACCCTTTATAAGAAGATGCAAAAGCTGAATATTAAAAAAACCTAAAGTGAGCGATTTTCAGGTAATTTTGACGTACTGTCAATGGAGCCCGAAACATCGGGATGACACGTTCCACCACATAGGTGATTGTGTCATTCCTGTTTGAGGCTTTGCTTCGGAGGCAGGAATCCAGAAAAAAAACGGTCTCTGAGTAAAAAATCGCTCAATATAGGAAAAAATTAGTTTTATCATATTTCAGATATATTAAACCGTTGACGAAGCCACATTTTTTAAAAGAAACATCTCATATCGAAGCACAGGCTTATTCCTACCAAGACTCCTAATAGAGCCACAAAAATAAAAAAGCCCGCGAAAGCGGGCATTTTTTTAAACCGGAAGATCGTTATTTCACCAAAATCATCTTGCGCACCGTCTCAAAACGGCCGGCCTTGAAGTAGTAAATGTAAATGCCGGAAGAAACTTTCATACCTTTATCGTTGCGTCCGTTCCAGCTAACGGAATAGTAATTGGCGCTTTGCTCTTTGTTTACCAGCGTACGCACAATCTGTCCGCGGGAATTGTAAACAATCAGGCGCACTAAAGACTGCCTCGGCAGCTGGTAGCGAATGGTCGTGCTGGGATTAAACGGATTGGGGAAGTTCGGACTCAGAGCAAATTCCTTCGGCAAACCGTTTCCTTTTTCAATGCCGGAAGCCTCCGGATCGAGAATAAAATCTACGCTCGAAGTCGTATCCTGATTCAAAACGATATTATCCACGGAGGGCGGAGTAGAATTGTACAGAACCATATAAGGCTCAACCGCGTAAGTGCCGGTGTCCAGCTCGGCAAATGAATAGTAACCGGCAGCGTCGGTATAGGTGGTATCGCTCAGGCTGCCGCTTAAATAAACGGCCACGCCGCTATCGTCTGTCTGATCGGTCATATCCACATGACCCTCAATCAGGCCTTTGCCGCGTAATACACGAAAGGCATAGTAACCGGACGCAGGATTGACAGTTTGGTTGTGGTTGTTGGAAATATCCGTCGCCTGAATTTTGTAAAAAACCGAATCGTTATCCTGTGCGCTGAAGGGGAAGGAACCGGAATAGGTGTCGCCGCCGGTGTTCACCATGGCAAAACTCTGATCCAGCGCGTGCCCGTTGACAGAATAATAGCAAATCACCGTATCCACACCGTAATTGTCAGTAACTGTGGCGGTAACGCTGGCCGGCCAATACTGTTTCACCTGGTCTTCAAGGGCGGTATGGCTGATAACCGGTTTAATCGTATCGGCGCCCACATGGAAGGTAAACAACGTGTCTGGCGGGTTGGGCGGATCGTAAGTTACCTGGTCGGCCTGATCCACTGCGGCAATATAATAGACAATGTCGATATTGTCGCCGGAAGCCGGAATATCGGCGCTGTATTCGTCGGGATTGCCGGTGGGCGCCATATTCAGCGTGTCGGTCGGTGTGCCAATGCCCCAGATAACCCACAGTCTGCTTTGATCTAACGGCTGCGGTCCCGGCGTAATAGTGGCGACTACGGGATATGGATTCTGATAATCGTCGGTATCGGAAAGAGGCGTATGCGTAATGGTAGCCATGTAATCGTCCCAGTTGGCCAGGCCGTGATCATCGAAATAACGGACGATGACAGAAAGATGCTGGCCGCCGTAAAGGTTGCGATCGGCCTGGATGTAAGACTGCGCCGCATCCTGCATGGTTGGAGAATAGCCCCAAATGTAATGCGTTTCGATGAACAACTCATCGGACAGATGCCGGCCTAAATCGGCCCAAATGTCCATCAATGCCGAAGACCAAATTTGGCCGGAGCCGTGGCCGTCCCATGGACTGTAGTCGTCGGGATATTTCATATTTGTATCGCAGCGTCGTCCGTTCCAAAATTCATTATGTCCGTCCCAGTTGAATACATAGCCCCAATGAAACATATTGGTGATGCGCGAATAAGAAGCGGCCCAGTAATCGGAGCTGCCTTCCTGTACGGCCATGGTCTCGCCGGAATAGGACATACCGCCGGTCAAATTCGTTTGAAAGGAGTGCGCGTGTTCATGCCACAGCACGTCGGCGTCTTCGGCGTCGTCCACGCCGCCTTCGCCAAGGGCCAGATAATTATCTCCGCTAACATAGTGCGAATTATCGTCGCCGCTTAAGCCGTGCGGGTCAACCTGAAATTCACGTTGCGCCGGATCGTCGTATCCTAAGTCCAGAATCAAATGACGCGTGGAAAGGTCTATATGATAATACGCCATGACATCTTCAAATTCCTGCTGGTAACGCGTATAATTAAAGCCGTCCGGATCGCTTAATTCCGGAAAGTTATCCGTGGGGCTTTCCCAATCGGCCAGAACGGCATAAGGGCCTTTTAGTTTGTAAACGCCGCCCTCAAGGGTAATATCTTTTAAGACCACGCTGATACGCTCATCATTTAAATAATTAGAGTCGGCGTCGTTGTTATCTGTGTAGTTGCCGCCATAATCAACTCCGGCGGTAGTCAACGGATCGGGATTCCATATTAAGCCGTGTCCGTCTGCGTACATGGCTAAATCGCGCACGTTGGTAATACGTCCGTCCACGGCGTTAACCATCACTTCCCAGTCGCCTAAGGGCTGTTCGGTAGGGATTTCAATGCGCCAGCATAGTTCGCTGCCGCGATCATTACTTTCGAAAAGCATAAGTTGGCTGCGTTGCGTGCCGATTAACTTGCCGGTAACATTCAAATACTGCCGGGCAATCTCAATCGCCTGCGCGGCGTCAATTTGCGGTCGGACGGCAACTGCTTTAATGTGTGGGCGATAACTACTGGCCACAAAAGTGATTTCATTATCCGGATTAATGGTTAACGCAATTCGCGCCCCATATACAGGAATGTCATTGATTGCCTGATCAAAATAGACATGGGCGCCGCCGCGTGTCTGCTTGACGGTTTTAGTAAGCAATGTTGCGGCATTGGGATCGATTCCGTATTTAGCAGCGTTGTCGATCAGATAGGAGCGGGCAATTTGCTCGGCGCTGCCGGAATAGCCCTTTACCTGTAAGTCATAATGATACCGAAGCACACCGCTCTTTTCATCCATTCTGCCAAACGGGGTTTTTAGGCTGGAATAGCGTTTGATGTTGTCTTTTTCAAGAGAAGATTTTTCGTATCTATTCAATGCCCAGCCGTAGCTGAAGACAAAGAAGGAAATTAAAACAAATAGTAATTTTTGGGACATATGTCAACTCCTTCGGTTAATGAATGTTTAAGTTAAAACATAAATAATTATTATGGGCAGATTTGTGATATGAAGCATTAAGTTTTTCTCCATCAAAGTAATTCTATTATCTCCGGTTCACGCAGCAAATGCTTGACGCCTTTAAAATGGATGGCATTCATTCCGGCAGCGATTGCACCTTCTACATTAGAAATACGATCGTCAACAAATAAACACTTATCCACCGGGACGTCCACACTTTCTGCGGCTAATTGGTAGCACACGGGATCGGGTTTAATGTGGCCGGTTTTAAAGCTCAGCGTGGGCCGGCGGAATAGTTTTAAAAACGGGAAATGGCGCAGGCAATATTCCCAGTGCAGTTCATCGGTATCGGATAATAGGCCTAAAACGTATTTTTCGGACAGCGTTTTCACAAGCGCTTCCATGCCGGGCATAGGGCTGAACACGTTGCACCATTGTTGTTTAAATGTAGGGAAATCAAGCCGCAAGTTAAAAGCGCTGTTTAGCGCTTCATAAAACTGCTTGACCGATATACGCCCTTTATTGAACTTCCGGAACAGCGCGTTGTCATAAAAAGCCTCAGCGTTATTTTCATTTGGTTTTTGGGAAGACTTTTTAAGCAGGGGGAAAAACCCACCGTTAAAATTAACATCTACCAACACGCGGCCCAGGTCGAAAATTATTGTTTGGGCAGGAGGCGCCGGAATTTTACCGTTCTTACTAAAAGTCAATCAAATCCTTTCCGGCCGACGAATAAAACGTATTAATCTTTCGAATATCGTCAATTTGTTTTAGCAGAGAACTTAAATGTTCATTGTAGCTCAGATCGGTGGCGTCGCCGCAAATAGCAATATTGGAAATATCTTTTAAATATTGCCTGAAAATATTTTTTAGCAAACCGAAAATCCTCTAATAAGAAAAATAATTCTGAATATAAAGAAAAACGGCGCTTGAGTGAAATCAAAAATCTGGTATTTAATGAAGAGCAGCTAAGTTCACTTAAAAAACGCTGAAGGGCTTAAAAGAAGATTGTTTGTTCTTTTCCTTCCCGGCTACAATTGCTTCTTTAATTAATCAGTTCCGTCCTTTTGCTTGTATCCGATTTACCGGGGAGGCGGAGCCTTAGTCCCTTTTAGAGAAAACACACAGCTTAATAATTTGAATCCAAAAGGAAGCCGGTAAAACAAAAAGAATCAGCCGGCGTATTTTGGGGGGCTGGTTAGTAAAGGATTACCGGATGGTTATCTATTAAAAATCACTTTAAAGAGCAGATAACGGTTTTCTTCATGTACTTTTTCCAGCGAAGCGTTAAATTCCTGTAACGCGCCGGCCAGATTATCGGACAATGGTGGAAATTCGTTGCTTTCGATAAGGGCCATTAGTCCCAGTGTACACTTATCGGAATGTAAATCCAGGGAAATTTCCAGAGGATGTGACGTTACACCGTGCAGGTAATTAATCAGATAGTTGAGGATTTTAATTAAGGGCTTGGGATCGGCGCTGGAGATAGTGCAGCCCTCATCCAAAATCATATTGGCCTGCATATCGGCCTTGTTTTCTTTTATTAAATAGAGCAGCTGTTTGAGATCAATGGTACCTTGTGGCATGATTAAATCCTGCTATTTTAATGGAAATTCAATCGAATAAGTATTTAAAATATCAGAGAATTTCAGCGGGAATGCAAATAAAAAGTAAACCGTTTCATTTTTCCGGCGCTCCAATTGAATTTTGTATGATATCTAACAGCCGCAACGCATCAATGGGCTTATGTAATATTCCATCGCCTTTTTCAATATATTCTTCATTTTCTTTTGTGTGTGCGTAGCCGGTCATAAAAATAAACCGCCCGTTGTAACCGATGGACTGTAGTTTGTCGAAGAGAACGGAGCCGCTCATTTTAGGCATATTAATGTCAGACAAAATCAGACCATATTCATTATTTCGAAGGAAGTTTAAAGCGGCCAATCCATCGGAAGCGCCGTCGCATTGGTAACCGGCCACCTCTAACAGCTCCACTAACGTCTCTTGAATCGCTTCTTCATCATCCACGATTAAAATGCGGTTCTTTTTGGAGCTAAAGGACTTTTGAGCAGATGCTTTTAAATTTAAAATCTGCGTATTCAAATAATCCTGCCGCTGAATATTGGTAATATCCCTCAAATTATTAACCAGCTCGCTAATACGTTGTAAAGAAGCTCTGCTTTTTTGAATATATTTTTGCGGCTCCTGAACCACCTCCATCAGGCTAAGATAATTATTCAGCGCCTGCAAAGGCTGCGAAAATTCATGAGAAACAGCACCGGCCAGTTCCCGAACCGTTTTAAGGGCTTCTGTTTTCCGCTCCAAATTACGGTCTTTTTTCTCATTCGTAATATCGCGGGATACACCGATAATGCCGATGGGCTGATTCTGTTCATTATATATCAGCGAAGTACTTAAGAGGATATCAAACGTTTTTCCCTCTTTAGTAACATTCTTTAGTTCGCCGTACCAACTGTTCAGGTGACTTTGGCAATGCACCTCTTCCGGAATTCCGGAGTAAGTATCTTTGGGCAGCATGATGGAAATGTGTTTACCTAAAACTTCCTCTTTGCTATAGCCATATAAACGCGTAAAGGCATTGTTCACATAAATTAATCGATCTTCCATGTCGGTAATGGTAACCGTTTCTACAATATTCGTTAAAGCCTGGCCATACATTTTTAGGGCTTCGTTTAATTTCTTTTGTTCGGTGATATCTTCTTTAATGGCAAAATAATGAGTAATTTCTCCTTTAGTGTTTTTAACCGCAGAAATATAGGCATACTCCCAATAGAGTTCGCCGTTTTTCTTTTTGTTGTGAAATTCTCCCTGCCATTTTTTACCACTGCTAATGGTTTCCCATAAATGCTTATAGCTTTCGGCGGGCAGCTTGCCGGATTTGAGAATGCGCGGGTTCTGACCAATGCTTTCTTCGAACGTGTAGCCGGTAACTTCTGTAAAACGTGGATTGACATATTCTATCTGTCCCAGTGTGTTCGTAATAACAATAGAGAGGGGGCTGTATTCGATGATGTGCTGCAATTTATTTAATTCAGATTCAGTGTTTTTTCTGTTATTAATTTCCTGCGTTAATTTATTTTGTAATAAATCAAACTCTTTTTCTTTGGCGCGCAGGTCGTTTTCCAGATGACGATTGATTTTCCGCAGATTTTCCGCCGTTTGGTTATAGGAATCCATCTGAGTATTTACCTGCTGCTGATAGCTGAGCAGGAAATGACTTAAACGGTCTAATTCGTTAAACGTATCTGAAGAGGGCGGAGAAGTTTGCTGCTTACGGATTAGGGCTAACAGCCGTTTGGCTTTGCGTGTGACCAAAAAATACCAGGCTAATCCAAATATTATAGCAAATAAAAAGATAAAAATAACTGAAGCCAAAAGCTGGCGGCGCAAATGTTGGTCAAGCTGCGCCATTTGCTTGCGGAATGAATAAGCCAGCAGATAGGTTGACGCCTGCCCGCTTTCGTTAAGCGGGCTGTTAAAAAGGGCAAAGGACCAGCGCCGGGAACTATCCGTAAATATTCGGTTTTTAGAAAGATTCCTTTCGTCAAGCAACGGCTTGGCGGCATTTAACCAAGGGTGTTGTTTAAATGCCGCCTCGTTCAGAGAATCAACATTTGCCAAATAAAACACTTCGTTTCCTTCACGTACCTGAATCAGACCGTTAATGGGATTTGCAGGCAAGACGCCATGCTGCCACTGGTGAACGTGATGATGCACAGCCTGTTCGGCGTTGTGTACCACCTGCGAAACCATAATCCGGCGCGCGGTGTGGTTTAAGTAAAAAACCGCCAGAAAGCCTGCCAGAAAAAAAAGCAGCGCAACGGCAGCGGCGGTATTAAAGATGTTTTTTAATCGTTTCATGAAAAAATAATTATTTTAGATAGTATCCGTAAATTTCCTCTGATTACAATATTTAATATTATCGACAGATAAGGAAAATGGTTAAGGAAATTTTTTGTTTGTCGGATAAAGAGGGAAACTATTCTTTTTGGCGAAGATTTTTTTTATATTGAAACAATTAATCTGATATTAAATCGTTTTCTTTTGGAACTCTATGGGACAATTGCGCGTCCACATTGGACCTTACCAATCCTTTTATTATTTTGAAAGCCGTCTGAATGAAACCTCTGCGGAGGAAAATCTTTGGATTTTACCGGTTAACCGGGCGGCGCGTATTTTTAAAAAACGTTTGGTGGACGCCTCGCCGCAGGGGGCATTATTGGCGCCGCCGGTATTTACTTTTGACGAGCTGCTCCTGCAAATTTACCAACAGCTTCCCTCTGCCCTCCGCGTGATTAACAGCGATATGCTCTTCTTTTTCGTGGAAGACATTCTCTTTCGTAAAAAGGAGGCCTTCCGCTTTTTTACGCCAAACGGCGATCCATCGCCGGGGTTAGTAAGCAAAGTGGGACAAATGGTCGATGAACTGCGCCGCTTTGGTTACAGCGGGAAAACTTTTTCGGCGCTGCAGTTTGAATCCCGCGACGAAGCAAAAAGCCGCGATTTCGAGCTTTTGCTCAGGGAACTGGAAACGCGTTTAGGCGCTGAATACATTGATGAATCCTTTGCCCGTCACAGCGCGGCTATAGAGGTAAATGAAGCCTTGTTCCGGCGTTTGTTCCCCCGCGTGACGGCAATGTTCATCTCCGGCTACGGTTTGTTTACGCCGGCCATGTACGGTTTTATCGAAAAGGTTTCCCGCTGGCTGACGGTAGAAATTAAGATTGAGTACGATGAGCGCAATGAAGCGCTCTTCCGGCATACGGCCTCGGCCGTTGCGCGTTTTAAACAAATGGGCGCGCAAATTATTCACCCGTCGTCGTTAAGCGTTTTATCTGAATATCTGTTTAATCATCTCAAACGTCCGCCGGAAGCCGTGGCAACCGACAAACGTCTGGAAATTTACGGCCTGCAAAACCGTGAAGCAGAAGTGGAATTCATCGCCGGTAAGATATTGCAGCTTCATCGCCGGCAGAAGATTTCTTTGCAGCACATTGGCGTTACTTTTGCCAATTTAGAACGTTACGTGCCCATGCTGCGCCGTATATTCCGGGAGTATGACATCCCCTTTAATCTTTCCACGGGTTTTCATTTAAAACAATCGCCGCTCATCCGCCTGTTTTTACGCGTTATTAAAATGGTTGCCGGCGGTTTCGAAACCGAACAGTCCCTGCAACTGTTGCGCTCCTCCTTTCTTAACAGCCAAAGCGATTGGGATTACGATGCGGTTTACCGTTTACTTATTCCATATCGTGTATTACGGCTTACGCCGGGCTGGGAGAAAGCGCTGGCCAATATTCCGGAATTAGAAAACAGCGCCGGCAATTCGCAGGCAGCCCATTACCGCCAACAATTGAATTTACTGCAAACCTATCTTGCGCCTTTTTATGATTTGCCCAAGGCGGGCAGCGCCGCCGACTTCCGTGAAAAAATCATGCAGCTATGGAAAAACACCGGTTTGTTGGACTGGTTTAAAAAACCGGCGCCGCAGCTTTCCGAAGAACAGCAGGAAAACGAGTTTCGGGCATTCAACCGTTTCATAAAATTGTTCGATAAGATGTTCTGGATGCTGGATAAAATTTACGGTACGGAAAAAATCACCCTGGGGTTCATCGTCAAGTCGCTGCAATCCATGATTAATCAGGCGGTGTACAATTTAAAGGAAGTGCCCGACTACGGCGTGCAGGTAATGCCCCGCCTGGAAATTCAGGCCGTACCTACGCGCATGTTAATTGTGGGCGGCATGACCGACGGCGAGTTTCCGCGCGCCTCCACAGCGGACATTTTTTTTAATGATATTTTGCGGGAACAGATGGGGCTGGTTGCCAGCGAGGAACTGCTGGATCAGGATCGCTTTTTATTTTACACCCTGCTTGATTCAGCCAACGAAACGATCATCTTAACGCATCCGCGTTTCGAAGAAGAACGGGCGCTGGTTCCTTCCACTTTTTTACACGATTTACGGGAAACCGTGCAAATTCAGCTGGATCAAATTCTGCCGGAGGAAGAAGCGCCGCAAAACAAAACAAAACTCTGGCTGGAATTTGGTCTGGCTTTGCAGCGGCGTAAATATGGGCAGGCCGGGGAACTGATGAACCTCATCCGCATTTCCGATGAGGCGGGCACCAGCCAATTAAAGGAATTGCTCCGACGTATGCAGGCGGCGGCCCTACGCTTTATTCCAGGAAAATTTTCGCACTTCGAAGGCTGGCTGGCCGGACGGGAGGAGCTGAAAAAAGAGCTGCGCGAACGGTACGGCGATAAAAGCTGGTCGGCCAGCCGCCTGGAACAATACGCCTTTTGTCCCATGAGTTTCTTTTTAGGCTCGGTGCTGCAAGTAGAAGACCTGCCGCAGCCGGAGGATGAAATCAGCGCGCTGGAGCGCGGCAGCCTGATCCACCGCATCTTGTTTCGTTTTTACAGCCGCCTGCGCGATGAAAAGCAGGCGGCGTTTCCGGCGCGCCATGGGGCCTTGCTGGCGCGTATTGCCGAAGAAGAGCTGGCGCATCTGCCTTTGGAAGGGTTCTTTTTACAACTGGAGAAACTCCGCCTTTTAGGAACGGAACAAAAAATGGGGCTGCTGCAGACTTTTGTGGAAAAGGAGCAGAAAACCATTGAGCAAAACGGTTTTGCGCCGGCCTTTTTAGAGCTGGCCTTCGGGCAGGGCGGCCAGGCCAAAGATCCGGCTTCTTCTCCGGCGCCGGCGGTTTTCGATATTGACGGGCAAACGTTAAAGCTCAACGGACGCATCGACCGCGTGGATAAAAACGCCAACGGAGACGCGCATATTTGGGATTACAAGAGCGGGACGTCGCTGAGTAAAATCAAAGTGCAGGAAATTTTAAGCGGGTTTCATTTACAACTGCCGCTCTACCTGTTGGCCCTGCAAAAAGTACGTCCGGAGCTGCATCCGCAGTTAGCCGGTTACTTCTTTGTTAAAGATGCGGCTAACTGCGAGCGCAAAGCTCTTTTGGCCGACGGCAGCCGGGATTTGCCGGCCGAGTATCACAGAGCGGCGCTGCCCCATAAATCTCTGTTAGACGACGATGGCCGGCCGCTGGGTTTTGACGACTTATTGCAACGTATTCTTAAAGAAACAAGCCGGCTGGTGGCGCGCATTCAGGAGGGCGCATTTCATCACACCTTCTTCCCGGAAAACGAAGCTTGTCAAAAGTATTGTCCCTTTAAGCGCATTTGCCAAAAGGAAAAAGGAAAACTTAAAAAGATGGCACAGGAGTTAAATGAAGTACAATCCGTTTAACCGCCGGGAGCGCTTATGTCCGCTTTAACGCCGGCCCAGCAGCAAGCGCTGGCGCTGGATAAAAATATTTCGGTTACGGCCGGCGCCGGTTCGGGGAAAACGCGCATTTTGGTGGAACGCTTTTTAAAGATTGTTTTGCAGGAACCGCAACGCACGCGCCGCATCCTGGCTTTGACCTTTACCAACAAAGCCGCCGGCGAAATGCAGGAACGCATCGCCGGGGAGATTCAGAAGCGGCTGACGGAGACGGTTGATGAAAAGGAAAAGGCAAAACTGCGCCTCATCCGCGATCAGTTGAATTCCGCCGCCGTTTCCACTATCCACAGTTTTTGCGCCCGCTTGCTGCGCGAGTTTCCATTACAGGCTGGACTGGCTCCGGATTTCAGCGAGTTGGATGAAATTGGCGGTACAATTATGATGCACCGGGCAGTGCAGCAGGCGCTGCATTCGCTAAACGACGACACAGAGCACGACTGGAGCCTGCTGTTCCTCTCCCTTAACCGCAGCCGCATAGTCCACATGCTGTTAGAGGCTCTGAAAAACGGTTACGATATGCAAAAGGTAATTGCCCGCTGGCGTCAGTTTGACGAAGACGGTTATCTGAATTATTTAACAGAGCAGTGGCTGGAGCGCCTGCGGCCGCTGATTGCCGGGCTAAACATTAAAGCCTTTTATGATCAAACGCAGCAAACGCTGGCTGCACTGCCTGCCGGTTGGCAGATGGAGCATGAAAAGGGTCTGACTACGCTGAATCGTCTGCATGCTTTTCAGGCGGCGTATCAGCGGCAGCCCGACGGCCTGCAAGCGCTGCAGGAAGCGCTGCGCTTAATCGTTCACATGACCACCAAAGATGGGTTTGCTTACAAGAATGTTGGTCAACTGGGAACAAACAAGAGCTGGCCGCCGGCCGCCCGCGAACAACTGGTGCAGCTCAGCAACGTGAGCGCGGCTTTTGCCGAAGCATTATTAGAACGGGGATTAGTCGAAGGCCCCGGCGAAGACGATCGCCGGTGGTTCCGCATCTTTAGCCTGTTTGCGCTGCTTTACGAACGCGCCGCGCGGATTTTCCGCATTATGAAGCAGGAAGAAGGCGCGCTGGATTTTGAAGATCTGCAACTGCTGACGCTGCAACTGTTAGAACAACAGCCGGGAATCCGCCACGAACTGGCTAAGCGTTTTAGCTATATTATGGTAGATGAATTTCAGGACACCGACGAATTGCAATGGCGCATTATCAAGATGCTGGCTACCGACGACCAGAGGCAGTTTCACGGCAGCAAGGTCTTTGTGGTAGGCGACCCCAAACAATCCATTTACGGCTTCCGCAATGCCGATATCCGCATTTTTAATCAGGTTAAAAAAGAATTTGCCGTTCAAGCAGGGATCGACGCGCCTGGCGACTATGACGGCAATGTGGTTTTTACCGAAAGCTTTCGCTTTTTACCACAGGTTAACGCCTTTGTAAATACAGTGTTTCAGCATGTGCTGCAAGAAGACGCAGGAAATCCTTTCGAAGTGGGTTATCATTCGCTGCAGACAAAGCGCGATTTGCCGTCCGATGCGGGCTGGATTAATCTGGCTTTGTTAGAAGAAGAACCGGAGGCCGATTATATGGCCTGGCAGATTGAACAATTGCTGCAGAGCGGCGCGGAGATTTACGAGTACACACCTGCGGGAGAGGAAGCGCGGCCGCTGACCTATGGCGATATTGCCGTTTTGCTGCGCACGCGCAATAAATTGCTTGATGTGGAACAGGCCCTGCGCAACCGGGGCGTCCCTTTTAAAACGGCTAAGGGCGTAGGCTTTTGGCAGCGGCAGGAAATTTTTGATTTGTACCATTTACTGCGTTTTTTAGATAATCCTCAGGATGATTTTGCCCTCGTGGCGGTGTTGCGTTCCAAGTTTTTTTTGTTGTCCGATGAAACGCTGTTTCTGCTTTCCCGCGAGGAAGGGACGCACTATTTACAAAAGATTAGCCGGGCGGCGTCGCAAAAAACAGGGAAGTACACAACGGAAGAACGGCAGGCCCTGCAAGATGTTCACCAACAATTAAAGCAGTGGCGTTTGCTGCGCGAACATGTCAATTTGCAGGAGCTTTTAGAAGAGATCATGCAGCGGAGCCGTTTTTTAACGTTGTTAGCGGCGGAATTGAATGGCGAACAAGCCGTGGCCAATGTAAAAAAATTAGTCGAACAGGCGCAGATGTTTGAGATTTCCGGCGCCGGCGGCCTGAATGATTTTCTCAAATATGTAACCGATTTAATCGAACGCGAGATGCGCGAAGGCGAAGCGCAAATTAATTTGGAAGACCGCAGTTCGGTAAAGATTATGACGATTCATGCCGCTAAAGGGCTGCAATTTCCGGTGGTTTTTCTGCCCTATTTAAATCCCAAGGGAAGTAATCAACGGGGCGGCATTTATCTGGATGGCGAGATGGGCATGGCGGCCAAATACGAAGCGCCGGACAACCGGGAAGCGGAGCATTTATTGTTGCGTCTTTTAAAGGAACGGCAGCGGCGCAAGGAAATTGCCGAAGCGAAACGCTTGTTTTATGTAGGCGTCACGCGCGCCAGCAATTATCTCTTCCTCAGCGCACAAATAAAAAATGGGAAGGAACCGTCTAAAAATGTTTTATTGGCGTGGCTGCATCAGGCATTTTTAACGCAGGGCACGGATATTTTAACGGCTGAATCTGTGCAGAACGAAGATTTCCAAATGGAGATCCGACGCAGTTTTCCACAGGGCGGGGCGCAGGATCAGGATTTGCCGGTGTTCCTAAACAAGCTCAACTCTTTTGCAGAGATGCTTACCCGGCCGCTACCGGAGCAAGTTGTGCCCGATTATCTTTTGCCACCGCAGGCGCAGCCCGGAGCGCAGATTTTTTCGGCAACGCGCATCATGACCTATCTGGAAAATCCGCAGGAATATTACCGCAAATATCATCTGGGCTTTTTCCAGGATGATTACGAAGCGTACGGTGAAGCCGTTTATCCCGGCGGAGACGCCCTGTTGTGGGGCAAGTTTGTGCACCGCTACCTGCAGCGCCGCACCGAACAGGATATCCCGGACGATGTTTTGACGGAGGCCTTATTTTTTGAATTTGATGTGCTTGATCCCCAATTGCAAAACAAGTTCCGCCGGAATATACAGTTGGTGCGGGAACGCATGAAGCCAACGTCCAAAGGACATGAGATCATTTTTGCGGAGCAGGCCCTGAATGAGCAAAGCGTGTTGATGCGCCTGGGGGAAGATTATTTTACCGGCACACTGGACCGTTTGTTTGTTAATAACGCCGGGCTTTGGGAGGTGGCGGACTACAAAACCAACCGCATTGCCCCCGGCTCTGTGCAGCGCGAGGTTAAAAAATACGATTGGCAGATTAAGTCGTACGCCCTGCTGTTAAGCAAGCTCTTCCCCGGACAGCCGGAATTTCCTGTTTCATTCTATTTTCTTTCTCCGGATGCCATTCACCGTCAGATTTTCACAGCCGAAGACGTGACTCGTTTTGAATCGTTTCTGATCGATACCATCCGGGAGATTAAGGAAAAGTATTAGGCGGAGGATTTTCTGCTCCGGCTGCACACGACACGGAGGCGCCGGTCATGCCCAACTTGATGGAGCGTCTATGCAGTCATTTTCTGCAACAAAATTTGTTGTCTGCACTTCTTCCAGACTCCGTTGGCCGTTAGGGAATACATATTTTAGACGAGAGCGAAGCCGTTTATCTTTATCATAAGTCAAAACGGATTCTTTGATAAGGCGCCCGTCTGCAAAATGCTGTTGTCGCAGCAATCGTCCTTCTTCATCGTACTGCCGGGTAAAGGTTTGATGGGCAAAAAAGTCCTCTGTTTCTTCCAATTGCGTCTGACCGCCAAGATGATAACTGAATTGTTCGCGCCTTTGCAACAAACCGTTATCATCATACCAATCCTGCCGCGTCACTTGGCTGCTGTTATTATAAACAGTAATTCGCCGCGCTTTCAGATGGTCATTCCCCGTTCGGATTTGAACTTCAGTTTCCCGTGAATGCGCGTCATAATGAAATGCTTTGTAATATGTCAGAAGGGCTTTGGAATCGTAATGGGCTTCATGGGTGATTCGGCCCGGTGCATCGTATGTAAACCGGATTTGCTGTGTAGTTTGACCGGCTTTATTCAGCTTGCGATATCCGCTTTTACGGCCTTCGGCGTCCACATAGTTTATAGCCTGCAAGTAACCATCGTCGGTATATTGGTATGTGATTTTTCCGGAAAAAACATTCTCGCGGCCAAAGCTTTCTTTGCTTTGTAAACGCTTAGCCGCGTCGTAGTGAATAATTATTTTACGGACAACCTGACAATTGCTGTCAAAGACTTCCCGTTCCTGTTCGTTTCCGCTGGAGTCCTGATGAATTCGCACAATACGGCGCAAGTGAGCGGCCTGTGGAGTTATATGATATAAGCGATTAAAAAGAATCATCACACCCGTTACGGATTTAACCCCAGACGTTCGGCAACGACGCTCATAGCCTGAATCATGAATTCCACATGTTCCTGAAAATCCACGCCCAACTCTTCGGCGCCCCGGAGGATTTCTTCGCGGTTGACTTTGGCGGCAAAGCTTTTGTCCTTCATTTTCTTTTTAACGGATTTAAACTTCACTTCGCTCAGCGCCCTGGTTGGCCGCACCAGGGTAACCGCCGTGATAAAGCCGCTCAATTCATCCACGGCATACAAGGTTTTGGCCATCAGCGTTTCGCGCGGTACTCCGCTAAAATCTGCGTGGCCCAGGATGGCTGTGCGGATTTCTTCGGAAATCCCTTTTTCCTTTAAAATCTGCGAGCCCTTCATGGGATGTTCGTCGGGGTATTTTTCATAATCAAAATCGTGCAGCAAACCGACGCTGCCCCACAGTTCTTCATCTTCGCCGAATTTTTTGGCGTAAGCGCGCATGCCTGCCTCCACGGCATAGGCGTGTTTTAACAAACTTTCGCTCTGTGTATATTCCCTTAAAATTTCCAGCGCCTGTTCCCGCGTCATTTTTTCCTCCGCTGTAACTATAAATATAAAATGTTAGTTAAAAACCACATGGTTGTATACTCGAATAGAAATGGTTTGCATACAAACCATTTCGTCCTGAGAGTTGAGTGTTTTGTGCGAAATCCCGATTTATCGGGATGATACCGATTATCTTATTTGCGCCGCCGGCGCCCCTTCAGGGTAAACCATTTACTGATCGGTATAAATTCCAAATAATATCCAATTTCCCAATTATAAACACAAGCAAATGATAAAGGTTTCAGTACTGGTTTTTGCGAATCGGAGCTTATTTGTATTTTGAACTTTGTGATTTGTATTTTACCGGTTATTTATCCTAATCTTTGTTAAAAACCATTTTATCCGCAAAGCACATTACCGGCGTTAACGTTTAGAATTTCTCCGGTAATGGCGCGGGCATAATCGCTGGCTAAAAAGACGATAGGGCCGGCGATATCCTCTGCTTTTGGAATGAACTTTAATGGTATGCCATCAAGAATTTTGCCGCCCTCTTCTTCAATGGCTTTAGCGGACATGTCCGTATCTACCCAGCCCGGGGCAACGCTGTTCACGCGTATGCCGAATGGCCCTAATTCAGTAGCCAGCGATTTGGTAAAACTGATGATGGCTCCTTTGGTGGCTGCATAATGGGAATGAAACGCTTCCCCGCGCTGACCGGCCGTAGAGGAAATGTGGATGATGCTGCCATTGATTTGCCGCTCTTTCATATGCTTAACCACTAAATGCGTAAAATAAAATGCGCTGTCCAGGTTCACCTGCATGGTTTTGCGCCAGGCGTCCACCGTCATTTGGTCGATGGCGCCATATTCCCATATACCGGCATTGTTTACCAAAATGTGTATATCGTTAAACTTATCCACCGCTCTTCCAACAAAGCGCTGCACATCCTGATAGTCGCTGACATTGCATTCCTCAAAAAAGATGTTTACGCCTTCTTTGCGGCATTCGCCGGCCAGTTCATCGGCAAGACGGTAGTTCTTGCGGTAATTAAAGGCAATATTAGCGCCCGATTGAGCAAATAGTTTTACCGCCGCCGCGCCAATCCCGCGGCTGCCTCCGGTGACGATAACATTTTTGCCCTTTAAATCAAACATGGTGGGTCTCCTATGTTTAAAATTGCCGGTAAATCCGGCAAAATAGTTCTAAAAGAACGTTTAATTGCGTGAATGGAATTTATCGTCCGCAGGCATCAGTCGCAAGTCGATTGATGCTGTGAGGGTAAAGTAGATATACTCGAATAGAAATGGTTTGAATACAAACCATTTCGGCCTGAGAGTTGAGTGTTTTGTATGAAATCCCGATTTATCGGGATGATACCGATCGCCTTATTTGCGCCACAGGCGCCCCTTCAGGGTAAACCATTTACTGATCGGTATAGTATGGCCAAGCTTGTTGTAAAGTTAAATGAAGCGTATATGAATTTGGAAGGGGAAATTAGGAATTATACTGAATCCGCAATAGTTCAAATATCCAATTTCTAATTTCTGTTTCCCGATTTTGTTTTTCCTTAAAAACTTAAAAGTCCAGCCCACTGCAATCAGACGGCTCTATTTTACGCGCTCCATCAGATATTTAATACCCTTGCCGGTGATTTCTAACTTGGGATATTTACCCTGAGTACGGTTCAAATATCCCTTTTTGATGGCGGCGTAAATTTGCCGGTAAATATTATTGATGGCTTTGTGCGCCAGCGCGCCAAAGGCCGGACTTTCTGCAACGCCCCAGTAGTCGGGCTGAGGGGCTTCTTCACCTTTCAATAATTTGGCAAAACGGGATACGCCAAAGGTGTCGTCAAATTCCATTACGGCATTGAGCAAGGCCCACATATCGTCCTTTTTTAAAGGTTCGGATTCTTCCGCCAGCGGCGATTTCCAGTTCAGACAAACATCGCAGGCGCCGCAATTTTTCTTCGGATATTTTTCGCCGAAATAATCTAAAATATATTTTCTGCGGCAGATTTTGCCCGTAACATATTGTTCGATCTCTTCCAGCCGTTTCAACTGAATATCCTGCTGGCGGCGGTATTCTTTGAAGTCGATAGGCACTTTGTTCCAAGACGTCTGACGAGAAGTTATTTCAATGCCGCGTCCGCGAAAGGGAGGGAAATAGGTAATGACGCCTTTTTCTTCCATCGCTTTTACCGTGCGGTTAAATTGTGCCGTACTTAGTCCGGTTTCTTGTAACATCTTTTCCAGATCGTATTTTCCGCTCAGGTCGTTGGTGAGATAGTCCAGCACCTTCTTTTGAAGCGGCGCGGAACCGACCAGTTTTTGCGCCTTGCGTTTGCCGACCGTTAAGGCCGCTTTAAAAATATGCGCCTGCCGCCGCATACGTTTTAAAATGCCGTAGCGCTCAAAAAGCTTAACCGCCGAAGCCACCTGCATCTCTTTTACATCGATTTGTTTGGCTATTTCGGCGTAAGTCATCAGGATTTGTTTTTTCTGCAAAGAAAAGAGAAATTGGTAAATAACGTATAACACATCTTCCGGCGGGAAGGACATTTCAATTAAGAACTTCTGAATGATATGATCCTGATAGCCAAAAAATAATACGCAGTAAGAAATTTTCCCGTCGCGTCCGGCGCGACCCGCTTCCTGATAATAGGCTTCCACCGAGCCCGGGATGTTGTAGTGCAGCACCAGGCGCACATCGGCTTTGTCGATACCCATGCCAAAGGCATTGGTGGCCACGATGATTGGCGCCTTGCCGCTAAGCCATTTATTTTGGGCGTTGTTACGCTCGTGCTTATCCATGCCGCCGTGGTAGCCCACGCAATTTATGCGACTACTTTGCAGCAGTTCACATACATGAGTAACCATCTTTTGTGTAGCCACATACACGATGCCCGATCCTTTAACCGAAGAAACAATGCGGATCAACTCCTGAGATTTTTCTTTTTCGCCGTTTAATTCCACAGCAAACAGTTTTAAATTGGGACGGTCAAAACCCTTAACCACGATGGCGGGCTCATGCAAATCCAGTTGTTTGAGAATATCCTGCTGAACATGGCGTGTGGCTGTGGCCGTAAGCGCCACAATGGGCGGCCGGCCGATTTGGTGGGCAATCTGGCTAATTTTTAAATAAGAAGGGCGAAAATCGTGTCCCCACTGGCTGATACAATGGGCTTCATCCACGGCAATAAAGGAAACATCCAACTTGTTGATCAGCCGCATAAAAGAAGCCACATTAAAACGCTCCGGCGCAATGTACAAAAGACGGTGGCGCCCCTGTTTTACTTCGTACAGACGTTGTTCCAATTCATCGGCTTTTAGAGTGCTGTTGATGAAGGTGGCCGGAATATTCAGCTCTGTCAAAGCGTCCACCTGATCTTTCATCAAGGCGATTAACGGAGAAATAACCAGTGTAACGCCGGGCAGGATAAGCGCCGGCAGTTGGTAGCACAATGATTTTCCGCTGCCCGTAGGCATAACGCCTAAGGTGTCGCGGCCGGCCAGCACCGACTGGATTACTTCTAACTGACCGTCGCGGAAAGAGTTGTAATGAAAATACTTTTTTAAAACGCTATGAGGATCGATTGAGTGCATGTAATCTGTGTGTTTAGGCTGTAAAGGGATATTTTCTACTGATTTTCTTCCTCGACAATTTTGTACAGTTCAGACATAAAATCCGGTAACGCCGAGCTGATGCGGTTCCAACTTGGGATCATGGGCAGTTCCATGGGATTCGCCAGGAACTGATCGCCGGCAATGATGATGCTGCGTAAAAAAACTTCCACCGCTTTTTCCTCGGCATGGCGGTCATATTTAAGGCCGTTAATGGCGGCGTCTACGGCGTATTTTTCAATGAAATCCAAAGCCGTCCGTAAGTAGGTGGCTTTAATTGTGCGGAAAAAGGGATCGGAAAAGACCACGCCCATACTGGCCAAAACGCGGTAAAAAGATTTGGCAATGTCAATGGACATCTTGGACAAACCGGCATGGGGGTTGTCTTCGGATAAAATCTGATGTTTATGTTCGTACTGGTCTAAAATATCCACCTGACACATTTGATTTTTGGCATAATTACGGTAAATCTCATTGAGGGTACCGATTTCCAGTCCCCAGTCCGAAGGGAGACGCAGCCGCCAGGCTACGCCGGTCAGCAAGGCGATTTCACCGGAAAGCGGATAGCGGAAAGAATCAATATAATCCAGATAGTCCACCTGGCCTAAAATTCTTTTTAAAGATCGCATCAGCGGGGTGATGAATAACCGCGCGACGCGGCCATGGAGCTTGTCTGATACGCGGCTGTAGTAACCTTTGCAGAAACGGAAATTAAACGACGTGTTAACCAGCGGGTAAACTAAACGCGCCAGTAATTTTCGATCGTAAGTAAGAATATCGCAGTCGTGTGTGGCAATTAATCGTGTTTTGCCGGAAGCCAGCAAATAACCCAATGACATCCAGACATTGCGTCCTTTGCCCTCAGAGCCGGTGAATAAATTTCTTTTATCTAACAACTTGTACAATTCCAGAATACGCGGGCTGCGCTGCCAGATGATGCGGTGTGGCTGTGGCAGGCGGGCAAAGAATTTTTTAGCCTGATTAAACTGCTCCTCATCGGCTCCGTCCAAACCGATAACAATTTCGGTTAGATAGGGTACTTTGCACAGCTCGTCCACTATATGCGGAAGCGCTTTGCCTTCTAACTCGCTGTAAAGTGAAGGCAACACCAGAGCAACGGGGCGGCGTCTAATAAAAGCCATAATGCGCTCTTCCAATTCCTCGATGGGGTAATCGCGTAAATTATGCAGGGTCGAAATAGCGCCGTTTTGGAAAAAATCCGACATATCACCTCACTCTTTTCAGGTTATTTCATACAAAAAGACTACAGCGTTTATCAGCTAATCAACTTAAAAATGGCTTCGTTCCAGCCTTTGGGGCCGGCGCCTTCGGTACAGTACAGATTAGGCACATCCAGTTCGGCGGCATAGCGCCCGTCGGGACGGCGCACAATAACCGGCACGTCTACCGCTAACAGCATATCTTTGTCATTGGGACTGTCGCCGATACCCAGACTTTTCCATTCTCCCTGGGCTTCGCGCTGGTATAATTCGGTTAAATATTTAACGGCTTTGCCCTTGTCGCTGGTTCCCAGTAAATGATAAAAACGGTTGCCGCGCAGCAAACGGAAGCCGTTTTTCACGGCAAAATTCTGCAATGCCTCAAAATCGAAATACTCATCTTTAACCACGAAGGGCTCGCTGAACAAGCGCTCTTTGGCAAAACGCGCATTTTGTTCGTCTAAGCCGGTGTAGTGGCTGATTTCCTGTAATTCCATCTCATGAAAGCCAATTAATTTGAGCTGGAATCGCTGGCGGATGGTATCTAAAAAAGAGACGATCTGTTCATAAGGCTTACCCAGAATAAAGACGTGGTAGTCTCCGATTTGCCGCCATTTTTGATCCTTAAAAGAAAAGCTGTTTGGCGGAATAAACACAGCGCTGCCGTTTTCCACTACAAAGGGGCCCTTTTGGCCGGTTTGCTTACACAATTGCCTTACTTCCGGATAGGTTTTGCTGGTACAAAAAATCAAAGGGATTTGTTTTTGCTGTAAAAACTTTAATCCCTCGATGGCCGGTAAAAAGGAATAGGTTTGCGCATCCAAAAGGGTGCCGTCCAAATCGGTAAATACCAGCCATTTTTTATTTGAAATTTTCATGGCCCCCAAAATGTTTGTTTGCTGTCTCAACAACGAGCTTCTGAAAAAGAGACCAAAAACGGAGAATTTTAAATTCCCGACTTTCTTTTTCGTTTTGTTTCTTTAGCTTTAAATAACATTTACCACCTTTAAGATGGTATATATTTAAAAAAAAGTCAAGCGTAAAAGAAAATAATTTTAACGACAGTAAGGTCGTATATATTTTGGTTAATATCGAGAGCATGTTTCTCTTCCTTACGCCTGTTTTTTCCTGCTCTTTCACTTACCTCTTACTCTTGTTCTGAGGGAAAAAGATTAATAGAAAGAGCAAGAGATAAGAGCAAAGCGATAAGTACGTGCAATAATATTGCAAAAACGTTTGCATACGTTCACGCAAGGCTGTAATTTTGGCCTTTTCCAAAAGCCACAGGGTGTAAACTGTATCATTAAACAGATTGGCAGAAACTATGGAGCAAAATATTAGGAATCTTAAATTAATAGCAAACACGCTTCGGCGGGATATTGTAACCATGATCGCCGAGGCCAAATCCGGTCATCCGGGCGGTTCGCTCTCAGCGGTGGAGGCCGTTACTGCTTTGTACTTTGGCGGCGTCCTGAAGCACGATCCGCAGAATCCCCACTGGGAAGAACGCGATCGTTTTATCTTGAGTAAAGGACACGCCGCACCGGTTTTATATGCCGCTTATGCGGAAGCGGGTTATATTGATAAAAGCCTTTTAAATTCTTTGCGTAAACTGGGCAGCCCTTTACAGGGACATCCGGATAAACGTAAGCTGGATATTTTAGAAGCTTCTACCGGGTCGCTGGGGCAGGGTATTTCCATAGGAATCGGGATGGCCATGGCTGCCCGGCTGGATGGCAAAACATGGCAGACTTTTGTGTTGATAGGAGACGGCGAATCCGACGAAGGGCAGATTTGGGAAGCGGCCATGTTTGCCGGTCATCATAAGCTTGATAACCTGACGGTGATTCTGGATTTTAACGGCTACCAGTTGGATGACGCCACGTCGGTTATTATGGATTTGGAACCGGTTAAGGAAAAATGGTTAGCCAGTAAGTGGCATGTACTGGAAGTGGGCGGGCATGATATGCAGGCGATGCTGCATGCCCTGAAACAGGCAAAGGACAACCACGGAAAACCGACGGTAATTATTGCCCGTACCGTGAAGGGCAAGGGGATTTCCTTTATGGAAAACAACAACAAATTTCATGGTTCGGCCCCCTCGCCGGAAGAACTGCAACAAGCTCTGCAGGAGCTGGAAGAAGAACGAAAATCGTTAATTTAAACGGATGAGAAAAATGGAAAATACATATAAAATGGGTAAAGCAACGCGTTTGGCTTACGGTGAAACACTGACCGAATTGGGCGGTTCCAATCCGGATATCGTAGTTTTGGATGCCGATTTGTCCAAGTCTACCATGTCCAATCGCTTTCAGGCGAAATTCCCCAATCGTTTCTTTAACATCGGCATATCGGAGGCCAATATGGTCTCCATTGCCGCCGGTCTGGCTGCCGCGGGGAAAATTCCTTTTGCCAGCAGTTTCGCTACGTTCTTAATGAGCAAAGGCTTCGATCAGATGCGCCAGTCGGTGGCCTATCCCGGACTAAATGTTAAGCTCTGCGGTTCACACTCCGGCATCAGCATCGGCGAAGACGGCCCCTCGCAGATGGGTATCGAAGACGTGGCTCTGGCCTGTGCGTTGCCCGGCTTTACGGTGGTCATTCCCGCAGACGAGATTGCCATGCGCCAATTATTGCCGCAAATTGCCGCCCACAAAGGTCCGGTCTACATCCGCACCAGCCGGCCCAAGACGCCAATCATTTATTCCGAGGACAGCCAGTTGGAGCTTGGCAAAGCGCAGATATTACGGGAAGGGACTGACCTGACCATTGCCGCTATGGGGTTAATGGTTTTCGAAGCGCTAATGGCAGCCGAAGCTCTGCAGGAAGAAGGCATTTCTGCACGGGTGGTTGATTTCCACACAGTTAAGCCAATTGACAAGCCTATGATAGAACGCTGTGCGCGCGAAACCGGAAACATGTTAGTGGTGGAAGAGCATTTATTGGACGGCGGGTTAGGAAGCATTGTTGCCCGCGTGGTTGGTGAAACGTATCCGGTGCCGCTGCGTTTTATCGGTTTGGAAGATTACGCAGAATCCGCTACCCCGGACGAGCTGTTAGAGCGCTACGGATTGAAGGCGAAATATATTGCCGGGTACGCTATGGAGTTTGTAAATAAAAATGACGACTAAGTAGTTTTGCACGAATAGAAAATATCTAACGTAAAAAAAAGAGGCTGTCTGTAATAGGCAGCCTCTTTCTGGTTTTAGTCTTCTTTGCCCCGAATGATCTCTTCATACTCCAGAGGATGCTCGTGTTTCAAATCTTCAAGGCTAATTTTTCCGTCAAAAACGGTGGGATTTAACGGATATTTTTCCGGATGGTAAATGACAAAGAACCAGTGCCAAACAAAAATGGCCAGAGTGGCCAGCCAGGCCTCAAAATAATGTACGACTTCGGAAGCTTCAAAAAGCCATGCCGGAAAAAGACCGATAAACACTTCCGGGAACCAAAGCACCATGCCTGTGGCGCCCATTACAATTACGCCCCAGATCAAAGCCAAATATTCTGCTTTTTCGCCATAATCGTAACGGCCGAATTTAGGACGAGTAGTGCTTAGCCCTAAATAAAAGCGCATATTTTGCCAAACATGGGTTAAATCATCTCTGGTCGGTATCAAAGATAAGAAATCCCGCCGGCCTCTGTGAGTGGCAACAAAATAAATTAACTGAATTACTGACGCGGTCCCCATAATCAATGCCGCAATGCGGTGAATAACCGAGCGGACGGATTCGTCCAATCCGATGGAAACCAGCAATTTTACCCAACCGGCATTTGGGAATTTTAAAGCAAATCCTGTTATGGCCAGGGTAAGAAAGCTGACTAATAAAAAGAAGTGCTGATAGACTTCCCACGACTGGAATCTCTGAATCGACGGTTCGTTTTTTAGAGCCTTTCTCTTTTCGCGAATATGGTAGATAATAATAATCAAATTATGTAATATCATTCCACCAATAACTAGGATGATCATCCACACGTAAAAAATCTTCAAGTAGTAGGCAATGGGATTCCGTTGTTTTAGATTAACGGGATGTACATCAATACTGGCAAATTCTTGGTCGGCATTTGTATGGCACTTTTGGCAGGTATGCAAACGATTTTTTGGGTTGACGGCGGAAAGTGTATCAGATTTACTGCGGATGTCGTGCACCTCATGGCAGCTGGTACACGTGGCGGCGTCTGGAGAACCCTTGAGCACGGCCAGTCCATGATAACTCTTCATGTACGAATCAAGACGGTGAGCATCCAGACCAAAGCGCTCCATTAGTACAGGATTGGAATGACAGTTAGCGCATAATTTAGTAGCCTGTAATTGAGGGCTGGTTACCGATTTGGGACCTTCCGCCAGATGAATATTATGTTCCCCATGACAATCCGTACAAACCGGAGACTCATAGTGGCCACGTTTAACCGATTGCCAGTGCACACTTTGGTAATAATCCTGTTCTTCTTGCGGATGACACTGACCACAGGTTTTAGGAATATTGAGTTTGTTGAGCGGGGCATCGGGTTCAATAGCCGGCAAGATTTTATGGCTGCCATGGCACACAATGCAATTAGCCACCGGCGCGTTTGGGTCGTCCCGAAAAATTTTACCATGGATGCTTCCACTGAATTCCTTAACAGGGTCCATTTTTCTGCGACCAAACAATTTCATGATTTTGGGATCGGAATGGCACTGCCCACAGGTGTAAATGACATTAACATTATTCACAAGCGAAAGTGTATCATCCACCGCTTTAATGTCGTGACTGCCATGGCAGTTCCAGCATGTGGCAGCGCTGGCGTTCCCCAGGTGATGGGCTTTTCCGTGAATGCTTAAGGCATATTCATCCTGAACATCTTCATGGCAGTTGCCGCAAGTAGGTTCGCCAACCGGCTGACCGTTGGGATGGCCGGCGGTTACTTCATGGCAATCGGTGCATTCCAAGTCGGCATGAATGGAATGGGCTAATTGCGTGGTATCCACAAAAACAGATATTTCCACGCTGTCGTTGATGGATTTAGTCAAGGAGCGTTCGCTATGACAATCCATACATGAATAATCCTGAGCGAATAGCGGAAGAGAGAACAATAAAAACAGGCTAAATGCAAGAAGTGTTCGCATAAATACCTCATTAAAAGTATTAAGATTAGTCTAACTTAGAAGAAACATATGTTATAAATTATCCCGGCCGAACACGTAATTTTGATAAAAATATTACCTATGTGAATAATATCTTAAAGATTAATATAATTTACTAATAGATTCTAATTTATGCAAAACTGTTTGGATAACTTATCTTTGATCCT
>CAZIBE010000051.1:0-27781 GCA_964536685.1 uncultured Calditrichaceae bacterium
CGGTGCAGGAAACGTCCTGCACGGTAAGCTGCAAGTCGGCGACGGGGAATTTGGGTGCGGTAGCCTTTTTACATGACAAAAGAAAAATGAAAAAAGAAATAAGAAAGATGACAAAAAAGATGCGGCTTTTCATATTCAATGCTCCATGTTTACGCATAGATGAAAAATAATTTTTAATTCAACAACAAAACACGCCTAAAATAATTTTCAAACGCATATCTTAAAATAGCAAATCGGTTCGCCTAAACACAAGCGATTCCGAAAGAGGTAGGATTAAACAATGGAAAAGAATAATAAAAAAGGTCAAATAATGCAAGCAAAATTTAGCTCACCTATATATATATATATCAATAGGTTAGGCATGTTTGTTTGATTTGTGCAGCATGTGGCGATGTAGACAGTAAGCCGTGTCACGCCCGTCCGATGGGAAGGGAGTACAACTGTTCAAGCTTAAACTGGACAATTAAATTTTGAACAGCGTCGTTGAATACCCTCACGCTCTTTCTTACTCTTGCTCCTATTCCCATTCTCGCTTTTAATCTCAATCTCACTCTTACCCGATGCATTATAGATTAAGAATCAAGAGAAAGAGTGAGAGGAGAGAGCAAGAAAAAAGAGTAAAACAGCGGTTGGTTGCAGCGATGAAATTCTCGCTGTCCCCTTTAGGATTTCTTAACCGACAAAATAAATTATTTTGTGTCAAACTCTGTCTTATTTTCAAATGTCCCCTTGCTGGACATGTTTGTTTTTTGGATTTCCTTTGCCCCGCCCATAAATTGGCCGGCTAATAGCAATAATTCATGTGGGATTCTTTTTGTACGCCCGTTAAATTATTTTTCATTTAATGCTTAAAAAAGGTAATTTATTGCCAAAGCACTAATGTTTTAGGCCGGTGGTACGAATTATAAAAATGAACCGCAGAGCATTTTAATGCAAACGATCACATTTATCAACAGGCAAAAGGCGTAGTTTTCCCATGGAAAAAATTTTAGCTTTGGATATGGGCGAAAAACGCATCGGTGTAGCCATCAGCGACGGGCTTAAGATGCTGGCCCATCCTTTTAAAACGCTGCAATGGAAAAATGAAGCGCAACTTTTAATTGATTTACAGGAAATTATTCGGGACGAACATATCGTTATATTGGTTGTCGGTTTGCCGATTACCATGAAAGGGCATTTTTCGGCGCGTACCGAAGAAGTGGCTAAAGTGATTGATTATCTCAGAGAACATCTGAATATTCCCGTAAAAGAGATGGATGAGCGTCTGACCACCGTTATGGCTGAGAAAGCGCTGCAATCCGTGGGGAAAAAAGCGAGTAAACAACGCGATAAGATTGACCAGATTGCTGCAACCTATATCTTGCAGGCTTTTCTGGATGGAAACTATAGTTAAGCAAAGGAGTGGTTCTTATGGTCATTATGATGGAAAAAGACGCCACCGAACAAGAAATTCAGCACGTTATTGAGCGGCTGGATGAAGATGGCTTTTCCGTACACCGTTCTACCGGTGTGGCGCATACATTATTGGGGGTTATCGGAAATACCGCTAAGTTAGATGTCCGCGATATGAAGATTTTGCCCGGTGTGGCCGATGCCTACCGCATTTCGGCGCCCTATAAACTGGTTAGCAGGGAGTTTAAGCGCGAGAATACCATTATTAAGATAAACGACGTGGAAATCGGCGGTAATGAGGTAGTGGTAATGGCCGGTCCCTGTTCGGTAGAATCCAGAGAACAAACCATGCGCATTGCCGAATATGTGGCTAAAAATGGCGCAAAGATATTGCGCGGCGGCGCTTTTAAACCGCGCACCTCGCCTTATGCGTTTCAGGGCATGGGCGAAGAAGGATTAAAAATTTTACGCGAAGCCGCCGATAAATTCGGCATGTTGGTTATTACCGAAGTCATGGATAAAGAGCAGTTGTCGCTGGTCTGCGACTACGCCGATATTCTGCAGGTGGGCGCGCGCAATATGCAAAACTTTACCTTCATTCGGGCACTGGGAAAAGTTAAAAAGCCCGTCTTTCTGAAGCGCGGTATTTCGGCCACGATTCAGGAATGGCTGATGTCTGCCGAATACATCGCCTCCGGAGGGAATACGGATATTATCATGTGTGAGCGGGGCATCCGCACCTTCGAGACCTACACGCGCAACACCTTCGATTTAAGCGCCGTTCCGGTAATCAAAAAGCTGAGCCACTTGCCAATCATCGCCGATCCTTCGCACGCTACGGGTCTGCGCGATAAGGTAATGCCTATGGCCAGAGCGGCCGTGGCTGCCGGCGCGGACGGCATTATGATCGAAGTGCACCACGATCCGGAACACGCCTTGTCGGACGGCGCCCAATCACTTTATCCGGAACAGTTTGAACAGTTGATGGAACAGGTGCGCCTGATTGCCGAAGCCATCGGCCGGAAAATTGCTCCTAAAAAGAACTGAGCGGGACCTCGATATGCGCATTGTGATTTCCGGCTTGGGATTGATGGGCGGTTCGCTGGCTATGGCCTTAAAGCAGAATTTGCCGGAGGCGCGGATTGCCGGTTATGATTTACCGGAAGTCATGCAGCAGGCGCTTAAACGCCGTTTAATTGACGAAGCGATCAGCGATTGGCCGGCGCAGTGCCGCGGCGCCGACGTGCTTTTTTTAGCTACTCCGTTACGTATTCTCAAAAAACATCTTAGCGAAATCAATGGTGTGCTCGGGCCGGAAACGGTAGTCACCGATATGGGCAGCACCAAAATGGAAATTGCTGCTCTGGTTAACTCGATTAATTTCAGCGCCACCTATGTGGGCGGACATCCTATGACCGGCGCGGAAAAGAGCGGTTTGAGCGCCGCCAATCCTCTGCTGTACGAAAACGCCGTTTATATTCTAACCAATACACAAAATGCCGATGCGCATCTTTTGCAACAAAGTTTGTACCGCATATTGCAGGCGCTGAAGGCGCGCGTTATGTTGATGGAACCGCAGACGCACGATAAAATTCTGGCGGCTATCAGCCATTTACCGCAATTGTTAGCGGTCGATTTAATCAATTTAGTCGGAGAAAAAGATAGCGGCAACTATCCCTACTTTCGGTTGGCGGCCGGCGGTTTTCGCGATTTAACGCGCATCGCCTCCAGTTCCATTGATATCTGGCAGGATATTATTTCTTCCAATAAAATCTTTGTACGGGATGTTTTAGAGGATATGATCCGTTTGTTGCAAAGAAATCTGCAACAACTGGATGATTTGCGGGCGGATTTCACGCAGGCCAATACGTATCATACGCAAGTGCCTAAGGCCAGCAAAGGCTTTTTATCGCCGCTAACGGATGTGATGGTGTACGTAACCGACCAGGTTGGCGTGATTGCCAAAATATCCAATGCGCTTTCCGAACACGATGTGGATATACGAGATATTGAGCTTTTAAAGATTCGTGAAAAAGAAGGTGGCGTTTTTCGTCTTTCTTTTGCAAATTCCACTGAGGCCGGTATTGCGGTCTCTATTTTAAATAAAATCGGTTATCAGGCAGCCATAAGGGAGTAAACCATGTCAGAAATAAAAGTAGGCGTTGTGGGTACGGGCAGCATTGCTCAGCTTGTGCATCTTCCGATTCTAAAAAAAATGGAGGGGGTCAAATTACAGGCTATTTGTGATTTGGATGAATCTAAAATGCAACATCTGCTGGAGAAATTTCAGATTCCCAGTTGGTATCGTACCGTGGATCAAATGATTAAGTCGGAAGAACTGGATGCGATTTTCATTTGTACGACCAGTCTGTATCATTTCCCCATGAGTTATCTGGCGTTAAAAAACAATTTACATGTCTTTGTGGAAAAACCGCTGGCTCTGAAAACAAGTGATGCGCTTAAGTTAGATGAACTGGCCGAACAAAAAAAATTAACCGTTGTGGTTGGAATGCAGAACCGCTTTCGGGACGATGTAAAAATTTTACGAAATTTTATGGAAAACGATGAATTGGGCGAAATTTTCTATATTAAAAGCGGCTGGCTCAGGAGATGGAACCGCTCGCCGCTGCAATCGTGGCAGGTGAAAAAGGAATTTGCCGGCGGCGGCGTGCTAATCGATATGGGCACCCAGCTTATCGATTTAGCTTTATATCTCACCGGCATGCCGGAGATTCGCTCTGTGCGCCTCTACGATTATACGCTCAATCCTGATAACGAGGTGGAAGATGCGGCTCTGGTAGTACTGGAAATGAAATCGGGCATGACCGTTACCATCGAAATTAGTTGGCGCATGCATCTGGAAAACGATATGATCTATACGCATATTTTCGGCAAAAACGGTGCGGCCTATCTCAACCCTTTGCGGATTCACAAAGAATTACACGGCAATCTGGTCAATGTTACGCCGGTTTTGCAGGAGCAGAACAGCGCTCAGCGTTTTACCATGGCTTACGAAAATGAAATCCGTCATTTTTTTAAAGTGATTCGCGGCGAGGAAGAAAACAATTCATCAATCAAAGAGGCTTTGCAAACCATGCGCATCATCGAAGCCTTGTACGAATCGGCGCGTTTGGGGAAAACAGTGGAGTTGTAGGGTTGATTTGATTAAAGGACGAGCCGTTCTCCGTAATTATGGTCGTATGGGAAAGACATACTTGTTAAAATTAAAATTTCGTTTGTGTTTATATTTCAACTTTATTGACCCTCCCCCGGCTACCGCGCAAGCGGCCACTTTTGTGGAAGCCGTATCCCTCCCTAATTTTTAGGCAGGGACGCCCGAAACGTAGTTGAGGGCAGAGAGGATTAAAAAGAAGGGCTTTCCAGTTAAAAAGAGGCAAACGATCCCAGTGAATATATTTAAATTAATCATCATGGTCACACTCCTGACCGTTACCTTTGGCTGGTCGCAAAAACCGCTTACCAACCAGCAGTGGGCGGCCGCTGTTTGGGAAGCGTTGCTGGATTCGACCGCCGGCCAAATATCAGCGCAGACGGACACCCTCGGTTTGTTGGTCATAGACGGCGCCGATGGTAAAAAGTTTTTTCTGGAAGGCGTTTTTACGCGACATTTTTCTTATAGCGGTAAGCAACTGACTTTGCAGAGACGGGGAACTTCGTACATCGTACAGCAGGTTGATTTTCAGGCCCGTTACCGTCCGCTCACTTCGTCCTGGCTGGGATTTAGCCAGCAATATGAACGCCGCTTAAGTTTACATCTGCGCGGCTGGCTGGAAAAAAATCCCGGCAAAACGGTGGCCTTCTATTTCAATACGCATCATGTTCATACCGACACGCTCAGCAGGAAAGACATCGAACAATTCGAACGGAACTCCTATCCGGTCTTCCGCGGACGATGGCAATCCTATTATTTCTGGTCGCGCTTCCTGGAGCCCGGAGTAGTAATTTTATCTTCATTAACGGTTATCTATCTCTTTTTTTCCATGCGATCCTGAAAACCGCTACGAACTTTTTCTTTTCTCCGGCGTATTATGTGGAGTTTTTGATGTGTTCACTGTTTGTGTCTGGAGGGGAATGTAAGATAATTTGCTGTTATTAGATTTAAATATTAAGTTCTCGTTTTAATATTAAAACGGAATCACCTTACGAATTATGAATAGTATCAGAGCCTAATGGGCTTTGAGCGGATTTAACAGGGAGACGGATATTGTATAAATTTGTTGCATTTCTTTTGATCGCCATTTTTTTATTGAGTTGCGCCGGAAATAAACCGCGCCCCGACTGGTCGGCGTCCCAGTATTATCATTATGCCAAAAAAATGTTTGATGACGAAGATTACTATGATGCCGTGAACCATTTTACGGTAGTGGTGCTGCGTTATGCCGGCAGCAATGTGGCCGACAGCGCTCAGTACTATTTGGCGGAATCACATTTTAAAATGGAAGAATATCTGGTGGCTGCTTCCGAGTACGAAAAGCTGATCAATAATATGAGCCGTAGTCCGCTGGTTCCCAAAGCGCAGTTTCAACTGGCTGAAAGCTATTATCGCTTATCACCGCGGGCAGCCTTGGACCAAACCTACACATTAAAAGCTATTCGCGCTTATCAAAGTTTTATTGAAGATAATCCCACCAATGAACTTAAGCCCAAAGCGGAAAAACGCATTGCCGAACTGCGCGACAAACTGGCTAAAAAAGAGTGGCTAAGCGCGGAGATTTACCGCAAGATGCGCAAATTTCGCGCTGCATTGATTTACTACAATGAAGTTCTGGAAAAATATTACGACACCAGCTGGGCCGATGACGCCCTCTACGGAAAAATCCGTGTGCATTTAGAACAGGAAGATTTTCTCAGCGCGAGCAAAGATATCGAAAAATTTGAAGCGCAATTTCCGCTTAGCAAGCTGAAGGATAAGGTGCGGGAACTCAAATCGAAAATTCCGGTAAAAATTTCTGCGGCCAATGGTTAGCGTGCCGGCACTTTCAAAAATCGGCCTGTTCGGCGGTACGTTTGATCCCATTCATATTGGCCACTTGATTGTCGCTGAATGGGTGTGGGATGCGTTGGCGCTGGACACGGTTTTTTTTATTCCCAACAATATTCATCCCTTTCAAAAACGGCAGAGCATTTCCGCAGGCGATTTACGGTTAAAAATGCTGGAACTGGCCATACGCTCTTTCCCTCAGTTTCAAATCAGTCCGTACGAGTTGCAGCGGAAGGAAGTCTCCTATACCATCGATACGCTGCGTTATTTCCGCAAGCAGTATCCGAACGCGCAACTAAATGTGATTATCGGCGCGGATAATTTAGCTGATTTTGATAAATGGAAAGAACCGCAGGCCATTTTGCAGGAAGCGCAATTGGTTGTGTACAACCGCAAAGGCGCGGCCAAAAAAATTGATGCCCCCAATATTGTTTATTTAGAGACGCCGCATATCGAAATATCTTCCACCCAAATCCGCGAGCGACTGCGCAACGGACGTTCCTGCCAGGCCTTACTGCCTGCGGATGTGTACCGTTTTATTGTGGACAATGGTTTGTATCTGATTTGGCCACAAAGCGCACCGAGGATACCGAGGAAAAATAAATTATAGATCTTTATTTATAGGGGAGATGTCGCTTTTATTCTTGACTTTACACTTAATAACTCAGTGGTAGTTTAATTTAACCACAGAGCACAAAGAGAACACAGAGAGAAAATAGATCAAATTTCTTTATATACGCACAATCTTTATTTACTTTAACTGATCGTTCCTGAACACAGATAAAAAATAATCCAATCCTCAGTGCTCTCCCTGCTCTCAGTGGTAGTTTAAACCTAACCCTAATAGACAAGAAAAATTATTTATAGCGCAGCCATTTAATAATTTCCGGCAAAGTCGGCCGCTTGCCGTACATTAAAATGCCCACACGGAAAATCTTGGCAACAAACCAAATTAACAGCACGATAGTCAGCAACAGAATAATAATAGACGCGGCAATCTCTATGAACGGCGGCGAAGCCAGGTTGATTCGGGCGAACATGATAATCGGACTGAAAAAAGGAATAAGCGACATGACCACCGAAACCGTGGAGTCTGGATTTTTTACCAGATAACCGTTCATCAAAAGTGGGATGATTAGCAGAAAGACCACCGGAAAGGACAGTTGCTGCGCTTCCTGATCGCTGTTGGTCATAGCGCCGATGGCTGCATACAACACGGAGTAAATCAAATAGCCCAGAACAAAGAACAGCACAAAATAAATAAGCGTAGCCGGGGCGAAATGGAAATACTTACCGGAAACGGGCATCACGCTGCCGCCAAAAAATATCAGCGCCAGACCGAACACAGCCCAAATTACATATTGCGTTAATCCCACGGCGCCCTGTCCTAAAATTTTGCCGCTCATAAGTTGGAAGGGATTACTGCCGGAAAGCAGTATCTCGATGATGCGCGAGGTCTTCTCCTGCACGATATTGCGCATGATGGCCGAACCGTACATAATGAGCGTCATATATAGAATAAAAACCAGAATAAACGTGCTGAAATATTCTTCCATGAAGCCGCGCTCTTCGGATTTGCCGCCTTTGACCACTTTAACCGTCTTAAACGCTACCGGCCGCGTGATTTCTTTGACAAGCTGGGGATCGATTCCCGAAAGCAAAATACGGCGATCGGTCACCGCTTTTTTAATTGCAGATTGCAACTGCCCGTTTAAGGAAAAGTTGGCAACGGTTTTGGTGTAAAATTCCACTTTGCAACTATCGGACGTGATATTGGATGGAATAATCAGCAACCCGTCAATTTTATCTTTGGACACCAACGCTTTTTCCTGATCCAGCAACTCATCAAATGGCTGAGCGGCTTTGATGCGCCGGAAAACAAAATGAGGTTTGCCGTTGGCCAGCGTGTCAGAAAGCGTTTTTTGCAGCGCTTCTAATACAAAGGAAGAGTTGTCGATAACGTCGATGTGTTTGACTTTTTGCGGGGAAAGGTTCATCAGCAGCGCCGGTGCCAGGCTGAGTACGGTCATCAACACCGGCGTTAAGATGGTTAGTATGATAAAACTCTTTTTAAATACGGATTCCCGGTATTCACGTTTGATAATGGTTAGTATCTTATTCATTTTCGGCGCCTCCCTCGACTTGCTGAATGAAAATTTCGTTAAGGCTGGATTTACGCGTTTCGAAACGACTGATCTTAATTTTGTCGATCAAATATCGCAATAAATCCTGAGGACTTACTCCGTCCCGCAGCTTAATTTCCGCATAGTTGCCAAAATCATCAACGGTCTGAATCAATTGCTCATTTTCAAAGGTATGATGATTTCCTTCATACTCCAGGTGGATGGAATTGCTTCCATATTGATTCTGTATTTCAGTTAAAGGGCCGTCAAGTACCTTTTTGCCCTGGTTGATCATCAGGATTTCATCACAGAGTTTTTCAGCCGTCTCCATCTGATGAGTGGAAAAGATGATCGCTTTGCCCTGTTCCTTAAATTCCAGTAAGACATCTTTAATTAAATTTACGTTTACCGGGTCCAGGCCGGAAAAAGGTTCGTCTAAGATGATAAGCTCCGGATTGTGCAAAATAGTGCCGATAAACTGAATTTTTTGCTGCATCCCTTTGGAAAGCTCCTGCACTTTTTTATCGGCATATTCAAAAAGCTCAACGCGTTTCAACCAGTGTAAAGCGGTTTGCCGCGCGGCGGCGGATTTCATGCTGTGCAGTTCGCCCAAAAAGACCAGCAGGTCCACTATCTTCATTTTAGGATACAGGCCCCGTTCTTCGGGCAGGTAACCGATTTTCGATTTTAACGGGTCGTTCATATTTTGCTCGAACAACAAAATCGATCCGGCGTCCGGAATGAGAATGTTCATGATCATACGAATAGTGGTGGTTTTACCGGCGCCGTTTGGTCCCAGCAAACCGTAAATATGACCGCGGTCCACGGTAAAACTCACATCGTCCACAGCTTTAAAACCGTTGTAGGATTTGCTGATATGATCAACCTTTAAAACAGCCATAGAAACTCCTTCTGTTACAATGAAAGAAGAAAATACAAAAACTGTAAATATGTTTAAACATGAAAAACAAAATTATTCAAAATAATATACGCAGTAATCCGCGTTAAGTTGATTTAACCGGAGCTTTTCGGTAACTTTAAAATTAAAATTAATCAAAAGAAAACCTGTGTTTATGAGAAGAAGAAATTTTTTAAAACGATTTACAGGCGCTCTGGGCGGCTTGCTGTTCATTCCGGCTCAGATTTTTGCGGAATACACTTCTTCTTTAACGCTGCACTTCAAAAACGAAACGTACAAAATCCCTTATATTAAAAAATGGCGTAAAATTTATTTTTCGCTGGTGGATTTTGCCGATAAACTGAATTACGGCATTTTTACCAATAAAGAGAAGCGCAAATCGGTTTTGTATGTGGGGCGCGATAAAGTAAAATTTACCGCCAATAATTCTTTTGTAGAATTAAACGGCGCCTTGCGCCAGTTTACCCTGCAGCCCATCTGGAAGGATGGCGAAATTTGGGTGCCGGCCGAACTGATGGCCGATCTGTTTACACGCTATTCGGCGCATAAAATGACCTTTAATGCGGCCAAAACCGAATTTGTAATCGGCAAAAAGAATGTTAACATTTCGCAGATTGCCGTTTCGGCTAAAGAAAACGGAACACTGATTCACATTTACACCGAGCGGAAATTTTCCAAAAAGGATGTGGCGCTCAAAGTGGTCAACGGCTGGCTTTATGTGGAAATTTTCGGCGCTAAAGTCGATACTAAAACGCTGGCCAATAAAATGGCTAACGGCGGTATAAAAGAAATCCGCGCCGTACAGTTTGAGCAAAGCGCCAGTTTGGCCTTCCGTTTGCGCGGTAAAATCGCCTCCCGCGACTTAATGATCGATCCGGAAAACGGCGATATTTACGTAACGCTGCGTCTTCCGCAGGCGGCTAAAAAAGAAGAAAAACCCACGGATCATCAAAAGAAGGAACTGGATGAGCAGAAGAAAGACTGGCTCATTCACACCATCGTTATCGACGCCGGACACGGCGGCAAAGACCCGGGCGCCATTGGCTACCGCGGTCTGAAGGAAAAAAGCGTCGTCCTGCCGGTGGCTTTAAAATTAGGGCGCGAACTAAAAAAACGCCTGCCGGATGTGAAAATCGTTTATACGCGCAAAACGGATGTGTTCATCCCCTTGTGGAAACGGACTAAAATTGCCAACGAACACAACGGCAAACTGTTCGTCAGTCTGCATTGTAATTCTAACCGCAGTAGCCGGGCGCGCGGATTTGAGACCTACTTTTTAAGCGCGGATAAAGACAGCAAAGCGCGCGACGTGGTCTTAAAAGAAAACGAATCCATCAATTTTGAAAGTCAGGTAGACCGCAAGCGCTACGAGGGGGTCAATTTTGTACTTGCCACCATGGCGCAAAATGCCTTTATTAAGTACAGCCAGTATTTAGCCACGGTGGTTCAGAAATCGCTGGCTAAAAAACTGCGCGTATTGGAAATGAAAAGCCGCGGCGTAAAGCAGGGTCCCTTTTGGGTAATGGTCGGCGCCACTATGCCCAATATTTTGATTGAAATGGGTTTTATTTCCAATAAATACGAGGCTAAGCTGTTAAAACAAAAATCAACGCAAACGCGAATCGCCCAGGCCATTACCGACGGTATCGTAAAATACAAAACAGATGTGGAAAGCGCCCTGTAGATGAACAAACCCATTGGCATATTCGACTCCGGCATCGGCGGATTGACGGTAGTAAAACAATTGATGAAACTTCTGCCCGAAGAGCAGTTGATTTATTTTGGCGATACGGCGCGCATCCCTTACGGCACGCGTTCCAAAAAACTGGTTCAGCAGTATGCGCTGGAGGACGCCCGCTTTTTATTGCAGTTTGACATTAAAATGCTGGTCGTGGCCTGTAATACCGCCTCGTCTTCGGCTATGCCCCTTTTACAACAGAAATTAGATATACCGGTGACGGGCGTTGTGCTCCCCGGCGCCGGAGCGGCCGTGCGTCTTACACGCAATAAAAAAATCGGCGTCATCGGCACTACGGCCACTATTAACAGCGACGCTTACGCGCTGGAAATCAAACGGTTATTGCCGCAGGCCCGGGTTTTTGGCCAGCCTTGTCCGCTGTTGGTTCCGCTGGTAGAAGAAGGCTGGCTGGATGACGAGGTCACCGTTCTTACATTAAAAAAATATCTGCGCGGGCTGTTGGATCAGCATATTGATACGTTGATTTTAGGTTGTACGCACTATCCCGTCATCGAAGAAACCATCCGCCGCGTAACCGGCCCGGAAATACAATTAATCGATTCCGGCAAGGAAACCGCTAAAGCAGTGCGCGATCTGTTGATGAATAAACATATGTTGAATCTTAGTGGAAAAAAAGCGGCCAGCCGTTTTTTTGTGAGCGACGCTCCGGACAAGTTCCGCGAAGTGGGTTCCATGTTTTTAGGTCAGGCGCTAAACGATGTGGAGTTAGTGGATTTTGAGGCCTTTTTAAAAACGATAATATAATTTGGAGAATATATGAAATACCGTGGTAGATTATTAATAGCCTTTTTGTTATTTGTTCAGATAGCCTGGGCAGGCAGCGGGCTTACCAGCGCCTTCGAATTTTTACGAACCGATTACAATCCGCGCACGGCAGCCATGTCGGACGCCTTTTTGACCATTCGCGGCGATGTAAACGGACTGTTTGTAAATCCGGCCGGCGGCGCCTATATCGGACAGCGCCAGTTTTATTTCAATTACACCAACTATCTTTTGGATATCAACGGCGGTTCGGCCGGCTATACTCATCTTTTGCCGCGCTGGGGACGCCTGAGCGTGGGCGTGCAGTACATGGACTACGGTAAGTTCGACGAAACCAATGAATATGCCGAAAGCACCGGACGCACCTTTGGCGCGCATGACTTTGCTCTGGGCGTGAGTTTGGCCGATACGCTTGGCGACCATTTTTCTTACGGTGTGACGCTTAAATATGTTTTTTCTATGATCGAAAATTACACGGCGCAGGCGCTGGCTCTGGATTTTGGTTTGCTCTACGAAGCGCCCTTCGAAAAGGACCTGTTTTTTGCCGTGGTGCTCAGCAATGTGGGTCAGAATTTTGATCCCTATGCCGATCTTACGGAAACTCTGCCCGTACGTCTGCGGTTGGGCGTGAGTAAAAAATTAGAGCATCTGCCGCTTGAAATAGGCGTAACCCTGAACGATCTTAATGTCGCCGGAGAAAATTTGAGCGAGCGCGTCAAACGTTTTGCCGTGGGCGGAGAATTTCGTTTAAGCAAGATGCTGCGTCTGCGTCTTGGTTATAATAACGATCTGCATTCCGGCCTGGGCAGCACTACCCAGGATAAATTCGGCGGGCTCTCCGGAGGGTTCGGCGTCAACTGGAAAAACTATCGTTTTGATTACGCTTTCTCCAATATGAGCGCTTTAGGGAGCGTGCATCGGGTTGGCGTTTACGGTATCCTTCCTTAAAGATTATTAACATATGTTTATTGATTACGCAAAAATACATGTGATTGCCGGACAGGGCGGCAGCGGTTGTCTGAGCTTCCATCGGGAAAAATATGCGCCCAAAGGCGGCCCCGACGGCGGAGACGGCGGCCGGGGCGGCAGCATTATTCTCATCGGCAACAAGCAGTTGCGCACTTTGCAGGATTATTCCTACCGGCGTGAGTATCGCGCCAAGCGCGGTCAGCACGGCAGGGGCTCCAATCAGCACGGAAAGGGCGCTCCGAACATTGAATTGGAAGTGCCCTTAGGCACCATCGTGCGCGATGAACAAACCAAAGAAGTTATTGCTGATATTGTACGGCATGGACAGCGTGTTGCTGTAGCCCGCGGCGGCCGTGGCGGCCGGGGAAACGCCCGCTTTGCCACGCCTTCCCACCAAAGCCCGCGCGAGTGGGAAGTGGGACAGCCCGGTCAGGAACGCTGGATAGAGTTAGAGCTTAAATTAATTGCCGATATTGGTCTTGTGGGGCTGCCCAATGCCGGCAAGTCCACTTTGTTGTCGCGTATTTCGGCGGCCCGGCCGAAAATTGCCGCTTATCCTTTTACCACGTTGGAACCGAATCTGGGTATCGTTAAATATCATGATTTTATTAATTTCGTAGTCGCGGATATTCCCGGCCTAATCGAAGGCGCCCATGAAGGCAAAGGATTGGGACACCAGTTTCTGCGGCATATTGAGCGTACGCGCGCTTTAGCTTATGTCATCGATTTGCAGGATGAAAATCCACGGCAAACACTGAACACACTGCAAAAGGAATTAAAGGAATACAGTGCGGCGCTGGCGCAAAAGCCCTATATGATTGTTTTGACCAAACTGGATACGCTGGCCGAGGCGCCCGATTTATCCGCTTTTACGGATAAGGTGCCCCAACCGGCGATTTCCGCCGTACGCGGAGATAATCTGGATCAGCTGAAAGAAGCTTTTGTTAATCTGATAAAACAGGCAGATCGTTTAGAAGAAGAGGTATGAACACATTCTCTCTGAACGCCCTATTGGGTCTGTATTCAATTCCTTCCATCGGGCCTGCGCGCATGCGTAAACTGATTTCCGTTTTTGGTACGCCGCAGGACGTGCTGCAAGCCGGCGTGCGCCAACTCACCGAAGTGGAAGGCATCGATATTAAAACGGCCGCCAAGATAAAAAAGGGCGCGGATGACGGATTCGTGAAAAGGCAGCGGCAATTTATGGACAAGCTGCAAATCGGTGTGCTTACTTATTGGGACGATGCCTATCCGCAGCAATTAAAATCTATCTACGATCCGCCGGTTTTTCTGTTCTATAAAGGAAATTTGGACTGCCTTTCCGCGCCGGCCTTTGCGGTGGTTGGCACGCGCAAACCAAGCAGCTACGGAAAAATGGTCAGCGAACGCTTAAGCGAAGCGCTGGCCCGCCGCGGTTTCGCCTTGATCAGCGGCTTTGCCCGGGGGGTGGACACCATTGCCCACAAAACTGCATTAAAAAACGGGGCAGCGACCATCGCCGTCTTAGGCAACGGAATCGATTATATTTATCCCGCAGAAAACCGCCAGCTATTCCGCCAAATGACCGAAGGCGCACACGGACTCATTCTCAGCGAATATCCCATGGGCACCACGCCCGACGCCGGTAATTTCCCCAAACGCAACCGTATCATCAGCGGAATCAGCATAGGCGTGCTGGTAACCGAAGCCGGCGAAAAGAGCGGCGCTTTACTTACGGCCATGTATGCCGCCGATCAGAATCGGGAAGTGTTTGCCGTACCCGGAGCGATTACTTCGCCGTTGAGCGCGGGTACGCATAATTTGATTAAAAGCGGCGCCAAATTAGTGCACACGGTGGAAGACATTTTAGAAGAACTGGGTTACGACGACGGCGCGGCGGCCAGAGCTGAAACAAAAGAAGCGCCGCCGGATTTGCATGGACAGCTGGAAACCGTGTTTAATATCCTTACCCACCAGCCGCTGCATGTGGATCAAATTGCCCTGCGGACCGGGCTGTCGGTCTCGGAAACGCTGAGCGCCCTGCTGACGCTGGAACTGATGGGACTGATTCGCCAGATGGCCGGGAAAATGTTTATCCGATTATAACTTCTTTCCTTTCTCCTTATAGATTATTTTTAATCTTTCTCTTAATTCATATTCCTGCTCTTACTCTTTCTTTCAAATCGTGCTTTCACTCTTTTCCTTAAATTAAACCGATCCCTCGCGGCTCAAATCTTGTACTCGTCCCGCCTGTGCGGTAGTTTTAAATCCCATCCAGACGGGTTTTATTCCCCGACTCTTGGGTCGTTATAATTATTCAAATCAATTTGGATACCCCGTTGCTTGTACCAAAAGGCACCCCTTTCGGGGCGGCGGGTTTGTTCATTTATTAGCGGTTCTACGCTTACCCGCCAATAAATTGTCGGGCTAAAATCGGTTGTCTCCCAAAATTGGGGGTCATCCGGAAAAAAAATATTTTTATGTTTGTTTTGCAAGTTAGGTGTTTTTAAATTTGCATCTATTTTATGGATGAAGTATTAAAAACCTGAGGAAGAAGCATATGTTTAAAATTATGAATGCCAGATTTTTAGCCCAGGATATAAAGATGTTCGAGATTGAGGCGCCGAAAATTGCCAAAAAGCGCAAGGCCGGCCAGTTTATTATCTTGCGGCTGGATGAACACGGCGAACGTATCCCGCTAACTATTGCCGATTCGAATACAGAGCAAGGGACGATTACCATCATCGTGCAGGGCGTGGGAAAAACCACCAAAGCGCTGAATATGAAGGAAGCCGGCGATACCATTTTGGATGTGGTCGGACCTTTGGGCACCCCATCGGAAATAGAGCATTTTGGCACAGCGGTCAGCGTTGGCGGCGGTGTTGGTACGGCGATCGCCTATCCCACGGCGGTAGCCCTTAAAGAGGCCGGCAACTATGTAATCACCATAAACGGCGCCCGTAGTAAAGATTTAATCTTGTTGGAAAATGAAATGAAAGCGGTCAGCGACGAGGCTTATATCACCACGGACGACGGCTCCTACGGGTTCCATGGATTTGTTACGCAAAAACTGCAAGAGCTAATCGATCAGGGTAAAAAAATTGATTTTGTGCTGGCCATCGGGCCCATCCCCATGATGAAGGCTATTGCCGAAGTGACCCGTCCTTACAATATAAAAACCGTGGTTAGTTTGAATCCGATTATGATTGACGGCACCGGTATGTGCGGCGGCTGCCGTGTGGTTGTAGGGGGTAAAGTAAAATTTGCCTGTGTGGACGGCCCGGAATTTGACGCTCACCAGGTTGATTTTAAGAACCTTACCGATCGCAACAGAACATATGCGGATAAGGAAAAGGAAGCGCTGGAACGGTTTATGCACAAATGTCGTCTGGAAGCCGAAGCCGAAGCGCTGGCTAAATAGGTTAGCGCTAAACTCAAATTAAATCAACAACAGAACTGCATTTAAAAGGTGATAGTATGGAAAAACGTCAGTTAACGCCAAAGGAACGGATGAAGATTCCTCGTCATAAGATGATTGAACAGGATCCTCTTGAACGGGCCCATAATTTTTTAGAAGTAAATTTAGGTTATTCACCGGAACTGGCCATAGAAGAAGCGCAACGTTGTTTGCAATGTCCCAAACCGACCTGCGTAGCCGGTTGTCCGGTTAATATTCAAATCAAAGATTTTATTACTTTTATTGCCGAAGGCGATTTTATCGGCGCCGTTAAACAGATTAAGGTGGATAACGCGCTGCCGGCCATTTGCGGTCGCGTGTGTCCGCAGGAAGAGCAGTGCGAACAGGCTTGTATTGTCGGTAAGCGCGGCGAACCGGTGGCTATTGGCTATCTGGAGCGCTTTGTGGCCGACTACGAAAGAGAATCCGGTAACATTGATATTCCCGTGCCTCAGCCGTCGACCGGTAAAAAGGTGGCCATAGTAGGCAGCGGCCCGGCCGGTCTGAGCTGCGCCAACGATTTGCGTCAGTTTGGTCACGAAGTAACCGTCTTTGAGGCGTTGCACGAGCTTGGCGGCGTGCTGGTTTACGGTATTCCTGAATTTCGTCTCCCTAAATCCATTGTGCGCAAGGAAATTGATGGCCTGCGCAAAATGGGCGTTAAATTTGAAACGGACGCCGTTATTGGTCGTGTGCAAACGGTAGATGAACTCATGGAAGAAGAAGGTTTTGACGCTGTCTTTTTAGGGGTTGGCGCCGGCCTGCCCTGGTTTATGGGCATTCCCGGTGAAAATTTAGTGGGCGTCTATTCGGCCAACGAATTTTTAACGCGCGTTAATTTAATGCGCGCTTACGATTTTCCTGAAGATGATACGCCGATTATCGATGTGCGCGGAAGAAACGTGGCGGTTTTCGGCGGCGGAAATACCGCTATGGACGCTGTGCGTACTTCCTTGCGTCTGGGCGCTAAAAACGCTTACATCATGTACCGCCGCTCCGAAAAGGAGATGCCGGCCCGTGTGGAGGAGGTTAAACATGCCAAAGAAGAGGGCGTTCAGTTTAAAATTTTAACCGCGCCGCTGGAATTTATCGGCGACGATCATGAGTGGCTGCGCGCCGTGAAACTGATTAAAATGGAATTGGGAGAGCCGGACGATTCCGGCCGGCGGCGTCCCATTCCCATTAAAGGTTCCGAATATGAAGTGCCGGTTGACATTGCCATCGTGGCTATTGGCAACGGCGCTAATCCGCTGATTCCGCAAACCACGCCCGATATTCAAATGAGTAAGCGGGGCACTATTGTGGTGGACAGCGATACGATGAAGACCAGCAAGGAGGGCGTGTTTGCCGGCGGCGATATTGTTACCGGCGGAGCGACGGTGATTCTGGCTATGGGCGCCGGCCGTAAAGCTGCCATGGCCATCCATGAATACGTGATGGAAGGTAAGTGGTAACAAGTAGCTGATTAAGTATTTTAGGCGATTTCATTATTCGGCAGAATGGTGAAATCGCCTTTTTTGATTGTAGGGTTTCTGAAATTGGCCGCTTGTAGGGTTTTTCTCGCCACGGAGAGCGCGGGAACAACGGGGATTTTTTACATTTTTTGTTTTCAGAGGAATTCTTAGGCAAGAGGTTTTTGTGACGAACGTATTCATAGAAAGAATTCTTAATTCGTTTTCCCGCAGTGTTCTTTATGTACTCCGCGGCTATAAAAAATGCCCCTTAAAAAATCTTTAAAAAAACGTTCACTTCATTTGAATATGAAGGATCTCTTTACTAAATTTTGTTGCCTTTGATCTGATAATGATAGTTTTGCAGATAGATAACCCCTTAGTAAGCATTTTCTAACACAAAGGAGACAAAAATGTTAAACAAAATTGGTATTATCGGCGGCGGGAATATCGGCGGTGTTTTGTTGCAGCTTTTAGTGCAGCGCAAATATGCCCGTAATGTGGCCCTGGTCGATGTTAAAGGACCGGACTTAGCTGCAGGCAAGGCGCTGGATATTGCCGAAGGTACTCCGGTTATCCGCAGCGACGTTCGCGTAGAAGGCTCCAAAGAATATGATGTTTTGGATGGCGCCGATTTAGTCATCAATACGGCCGGGGTGCCGCGCACCGTACGTCCCGACGGAACCATCCCCTCCCGTGAAGAACTGCTGACCACTAATCTGAAAATTACCGACGCCGTAAGCGCCGGAATTCAGAAATACTGTCCCAATACCATTCTTATTTCTATTGCCAATCCTCTGGATGCTATCGTCTTTAGGCTGCGTATGAATCTGAAATTCCCGCGGGAACGTCTGATGGGAATGGCTGGTGTGCTGGATTCGGCGCGCTATCGTTATTTCATCGCTCAGGAAGCCGGCGTTAGCGTGGAAAATATTGACGCCATGGTTTTGGGCGGTCACGGCGATAACATGGTGCCCATCCGTTCCGCATGCCGTATTGCCGGTATGCCCGTAGAGAAGTTTGTTTCTGCCGAAAAACTGGACGCTATCGAAGCCCGCACACGCAAGGCCGGCGGCGAAGTGGTTAAACTCTTAGGCAGCGGTTCGGCCTTTGTCTCACCCGCGGAAAGCGCATTGGAAATGGCTGAGGCCATTATTTACGATAAGAAAAAAATTATTCCGGTAAGCGCTTTGCTGCAGGGCGAATACGGCGTAGACGGACAGTTCGTCGGCGTTCCGGCCGTTTTGGGCGCCAATGGCGTGGAAAAGATTATCGAGATGGACCTGACAGACGCCGAAAAAGAGGCCTTCAAAAACTCGGTGGCCTCCGTTAAAAAAGCAACCAACGAAGTTCTTGAGTTAGTTAAATAATACACCTCCTCCTGCAAAAGGGATTCTGAGGCATAAGAATCCCTTTTTTGCTTTGACTGTGCTTTGCTAAGCGGAGTTGCACATACAGGGCATTTAAAATAAAATAAATTTTGGAGGCAGTATGGCGAAATTAACGTATTTAAGCCACTCGTCGTGGCTGGTTGAAACCGATGACTTCACCATTGCCATCGATCCTTTTTTAGAAGGAAATCCTCTGGCGCAGAAAAAGCCGTCTGATATTAAAGCGGATTTTATTGTGGTTACCCACGCCCACGGCGACCATTTGGGCGATTCCATTCCCATGGCCAAACAGTCGGGCGGCACTATTATATCTAATTTTGAAATTGCCAATTACTGCGCCGAAAAGGGCGCTAATGTGCACCCCATGCATATTGGCGGGGCGCATGGTTTTCCCTTTGGTATGGTTAAATTAACGCCGGCCTGGCACGGTTCTTCTTTCCCCGACGGCGGTTACGGCGGCACGCCGGCCGGCGTTTTGCTGACGGTTGCCGGTAAAACCATTTACCACACCGGCGATACGGGGCTGTTTTTAGATATGCAGCTTATCGGCGAGATGCACCCGGTGGATATTTTTCTGGTCAATATCGGCGACAACTTCACCATGGGCATCGACGACGCGGTAAAGGCGGTGGAATTTGTTAAACCTAAACTGACCATTCCTATGCATTACAAAACGTTCGACGTTATCGATGTGAATCCGCAGGAATTTATCGATAAAGTTGAGGCCAAAGGTTTTACCGCTAAATTGATGAATATTGGTGAAGCGTACGAGTTTTAGGCACTGAGAAAGAAGAATATTACCTAAATCAGAAAGATGATTTTTTTACGGGTTACAAATAGACCCGGGAACGCCGTGTAAAACGCGGCGTTTTAATTTTAAAAGAATTATATAAAGATATCTTCACAAACCCATGACTGACCAGCAATTACAGTTGTATTATCAAAATTTATTGAAACGACATTTTTGTCATCTGCCATATAATGTAAAGGCTGTCTTTTATGCCACCAAAAGCATCCGGCACGAAATTCGTTTAAAGGGGCACTTAGTTATATTCAAAATTGCCGAGCCGTTCCGTAATGAACCGCTGCGCGTTCATTCCATGCTGGCACTGATTCTGCTTGACAAACTCTTTCGTCTGCGCCTGCCAAAAGAAGTTAAGAACGAATACTACAATTATGTACGAAGGAATCTGTCCGTCCAGAGAACTGTTCGCCGCCGCGACCCGGCCAGGTCATATTCTCCCGTGGGGAAAGTGTTTAACTTGCAGGAGATATTCGACGGCGTCAATCAGCGGTTTTTTGAGAATCGTTTAGACCGCCCGGTTTTAGGCTGGAGTAAAAACAAAGCTTATGCCCGTTTGGGTTTTTACGACGCCGGACGCAATTTGCTGGTCATTAGTAAAATTTTTGATAGCAAAAAGGCGCCGCGGGAAGTGCTGGAATTTTTAATGTACCACGAAATGCTCCATATCTATCTGCCGGCACAGCGGGGAGCGGGCAGCAAAAGGCGCATTCATACCGCCGAATTTCGACAGTTTGAACAGGCTTTCCCCGGGTACGAAAAAATCAAACGCTGGATCGAGCGTAAAAGGAAGAGGCTGTAAGTAACCTTTACGAATCCTAAAAGGATTCGCAAAGGCGTCGGGTTTCCCTTGCGAACCTTCGTAAGGTTCGTAAGGTTTTGGGGGATTTTATCTTTACGAAACCTTCAAAGTTTCGCAAAGGCGTAAGGTTTTAGGAAGAAGTTCAGCTTTACGAACCCTTCAAGGGTTTGCAAAGGGCGGCCGGCTTTTTCCTCCGAAACTTTGTTTGGCAGATTCCGTCTGATTTTGTAAATTTAAAATTCAATAAACATAAACAACACCCTATAGTTTAAGTCATTTGGAGTTTGTATGAGTCATAAACGGATTTTGAGCGGGATGCGTCCTTCCGGCCGTCTGCATTTAGGAAATTACGCCGGAGCTTTGGAAAACTGGATACAATTACAAGAGGAATTCGACAGTTTCTTTTTTGTGGCCGACTGGCATGCGCTGACCACCAACCCCTCGGCGGCCTTTGAGGTTAAGGAAAATACGCGCCAAATGGTCATCGACTGGCTGAGCGCCGGTATTAATCCCGAAAATCCTATTTTCATACAATCGCAGGTGAAGGAACACGCCGAACTGCACCTGATATTTTCCATGCTGATTACAAAGGAGCGTCTGGAACGGAATCCCACCTTAAAAGAACAGGTGCGCGATTTGAAGGCCGATACAATGATTTACGGGCATCTGGGCTATCCGGTATTGCAGGCCGCGGATATTCTGATTTACAAAGCCAACGTCGTGCCCGTTGGCGAAGATCAGGCGCCGCATGTGGAAATAACCCGGGAAATTGCCCGCAAGTTTAATCAAACCTACGCCGAAGTATTCCCGGAGCCGGAAACACGCCTGACCGTGTTTTCCCGCTTGCCGGGACTGGACGGCCGCAAGATGGGTAAATCCAATAATAATTTTATTTTGCTTTCGGACGATGAAGAGGCCATCTTCCAGAAAGTGCGCACAGCGATAACCGATCCTAAAAAAGTACGACGCAACGATCCCGGCCATCCCGATGTGTGCAACGTGTTCATGTATCATAAAAAATTCAATGAAAAAGAAGTGCCGCAGATTCGGCAGGATTGTGAAAGCGGCGCGCTGGGCTGTGTAGCCTGCAAGCAAAACTGCGCTAAAAAGATTGCCGATTACTTTGCGCCGCTGCGCGAAAAACGCGCCTATTACGAAGCCCATCCGGACGACGTGCAGGATATATTGAACAGCGGAATTAAAAAAGCCAACGAAGTAGCTCATCGCACCATGCAGGAAGTGCACCAAGCGATGCAAATGGGATAAAGAACGCTATGCGTTATCGTGTTAAATTAGATATTTTTGAAGGTCCTTTTGATTTGCTGCTGTTTCTGATTCGCAAAAATGAAGTGGATATTTACGACATCCCCATCGCCCGAATCACCGAACAGTTTCTGGAATATATTGAAGTCATGCAATTGCTCGATTTAAATGTGGCCGGTGATTTTATCGAGATGGTCGCCATTCTGATGCACATTAAAGCGCGCATGTTGCTGCCTCAACCGGAAATGCTCGGAGAGGAAGAGGCCGACGACCCGCGTACGGAATTGGTGGAACGGCTGATCGAATATAAGCGCTTTAAGGAAGCCGCTTATGAATTGAACGAGTTGGAAGACGAGCGCCGCAAATTATATTCCCGGAAATATTTTAAATTTATTCCTGCGGAAGATGAAATTTCCAATGAAGAATATCTGGATCGCGTCACGCTATTCGATTTAATCGTGGCTTTCAAACGGGCCATAGATAATATGCCAAAAGTTACCTATCACGAAGTCCGTAAAATCGATGTGACCGTGGAGCAGCAAGCGGAAATGATTTTGGAACGGCTGGAAAAAGATAAAATTGTTTTGTTTCAGGATTTGATGCGCGAGCTGAAGAAAAAAATCGTGCTGATTGTAACCTTTGTGGCGCTGTTGGAACTAATCCGCCAGGGCAAGATTAGCGTTAATCAATCCCGTGTTTTTGATGATATTCGTATTAAACCCAAAAAAGCCGCCTGAGAGTGCCATTTATGCAACAAATTATTGAAGCCTTGATTTTTGCCAGCGATACGCCGCTGCCTTCTAAAAAAATAAAAGCCATCATCGAAGAAGCCAGCGAGCGCGACATCAAAAAACATATTGAAGCGATAAACGCTAAATACGATCAGATGAACAGTCCGCTGACCATCGTCGAAGTGGCCGGCGGGTATCAGATTGTTACGCGGCCGGATTATGAGCCGTGGATCAAGCAGCTCTATCGTACGCGCTCGGCCAGCCATTTAACGCAAAAAGCGCTGGAAACGCTGGCCATTATCGCCTATAAGCAGCCAATTACCAAACAAGAGATAGAAGCCATCCGCGGCGTAAATGTAGACGCCGTTATGCGCACGCTAATTGAACGCAATTTGGTTAGCATCCGCGGCCGAAAAAAAGCGCCGGGCAATCCCTTGTTATACGGCACCACAGCTTTCTTTCTGGAATATTTCGGTTTAAAGAGCCTGGACGATCTGCCCAAATTAAAAGAGATCGACGAATTGTTAAAAAGCGACGATAAATTTTTGGAGAGTCTGGATCAGGTGGCCTTGCAGCAGCTCATGCCGGAGGAACTGGGACTGACCAGCATGCTGCCCACCGAAGAGCCTCCGGCCACAGACGTCGCCGAAAAGGAACAACCTCAGCAAGCTGACAACCCGGAACTCCCCAATGAAACCAAAGAAGATGAAGCGTTATGATGCGGCTTAATAAATATCTGGCGCGCGCCGGCATTGCCTCGCGGCGTAAATGCGACGACTTGATTGCCGCCGGACAGGTAAAGGTGAACGACCAGACCATACGCGAAATGGGTGTGGTTATCGATGAAACGAAAGATGAAGTACGGTTTAAAGGCAAAAAAGTGTACCTGAAAAATGATTTTATTTATGTGCTGTTGAATAAACCGCGCGGCGTGGTTACTACGGCGCAGGATCAGTTCCGGCGGCGCACCGTTATGGATTTGCTGACCATTCCCGAACGTATCTATCCCATCGGGCGGCTGGACTATGAAACCACAGGCGTGTTGCTTTTAACCAACGACGGCGAGCTGACCAATCGGCTGTTGCATCCTACTTACAAAGCGGAAAAGGTCTACCGCGCTCTGTTGGACCGCGTGATTAGGCCGATTGATCTGCATAAGCTGCGCAAGGGCGTGGAACTCGACGGACGCATGACCCAGCCCTGTGAAGTTACCGAACTGCGCGTAGTGGATAACGGCAGTTTTCTGGAAATAAAACTCCGCGAAGGCCGTAACCGGCAGATCCGGCGTATGTTCGAACTGTTTGACTACGAAGTTTTGCAATTGGAAAGAATCTCCTTTGTCGGGCTGACGGTGGGAAACCTGCAGCCCGGCGAATGGCGCTTTTTAACTGAAAAAGAAATTGCCCGTTTAAAACAAGAGGTGAGTTATGAACATTAATGATGCAAAGGTACTGGTTTTAGGAGGTTGGGGATTAGTCGGACTGGCCGTGTGTAAACGGATTATTCAGGAAAATCCTTCCGAAATTATCATTCTTTCTCTGGAAAAATGGCAGGCAGAGGACGCCGTAAATACATTAAAAAAGCAAACATCCATTAAGCTGACGCCGGAATGGGGCAATATGTTTGTCCGGGACAAATTAAAAGATTTAGGCCGTGAGGATATTCTGAACAATAAAGAAAACCGGGAGGTTTTGATCCATGATGTACTCAACGATCTAAGCGAGGATATTCTGAACAGTTCTTTCCTCTATCAGGTAATTGCCAAGCATACACCGCAGGTTATTATCGATTGCGTCAACTCGGCCACAGCATTGGCCTATCAGGATATTTTTACCAGTTCCATTGAAGTGCGTAAAAATCTGGATAGCCTCCGGGAAGGCAAAATCACCGAGGAAGCGCTTTCATCCATCGAGCGATTGCTGCTGACACAGTACACGCCGCAGCTTATTCGACATATTCAGATTTTATATCAGGGGATGAAAACAGCGAAAACAAAATTTTATGTTAAAATCGGCACCAGCGGCACCGGCGGCATGGGGCTGAATATTCCTTACACGCACAGCGAGGAAAAACCGTCGCGCATGCTGCTGAGTAAAAGCGCTCTGGCCGGTTCGCATACACTGCTGCTCTGGCTGATGGCGCGTACGCCGGACGCGCCTATTATTAAAGAAATTAAGCCCACGGCGGCCATTGCCTGGAAACGCATTCATTACGGCGAAATTACCAAGCGCGGCAAGCCCGTACATTTGTACGATTGTCCCCCGGAAAAAGCGTTTAAGCTGAAAGGCGTAATCAAGCGGGAAATGGAAAAAGGCCCCTGGAAGGATATGAAAGATACGCTGAAAAAAGTGTATATCGATACCGGCGAGAACGGCATTTTTAGTTTTGAAGAATTCACGGCCATCACTTCCCGCGGGCAGATGGAATTTGTGACGCCGGAAGAAATCGCCAAAAACGTTGTATATGAAATATTAGGCGGCAATACCGGCCACGATATCATCAACGCTCTGGATAACGCCACCATGGGGCCGACCTATCGCGCCGGTTATCTGCGCGGCAGCGCCCTGCAAAAGATGCGCCGTCTGCAAAAAGAATATAATTCCGACAGTGTGGCTTTCGAGCTGTTGGGACCGCCCCGCCTGAGTAAACTGCTCTACGAAGCCTACCTGCTCAAACGCTGCAAATTTACCATCGATGAAGTGCTTAGCCACAGCCCGGCTTTTATTGCCAGTTGCGCCCAGGAGCAAATCAAAACCGATGAAAAGCTGCGCGCGGAAATCATTTCCATCGGTATTCCCATTTTAATGAGCGACGGCAAGAGCCTGCTGCGCGGCCCGGAGATGAAAATCCCCGCCTATCGCGGCGATAATGAGCTGGAAGTGACCCCGGAGAATGTCGAAAAATGGGCCAAAGAAGGCTGGCTCGATTTACGCGAGTCTAATTTTAAGCGGTGGCAGGAGCGGTTGAAAAAAATAAAGAAAGAAGTAGAATCCATCCCGCCCGACGACACCAGCTCGCAGTACGACCGCGATCGCGAATACTGGACTGAATCCAATGAAATAGAACCGGGCAAGATCGTCGGCTGGCTGTTTCTGGCTGAGGAACAGGGCTCGCGGATGAAAGAATAATGGCCGCTAAAATCGCCATCGCCATCGACGGTCCGGCCGCATCAGGTAAAAGCACAACAGCCCGTTTGCTGGCGCAAAAATTAGGCTATATCTACATCGATACCGGCGCCATGTACCGGGCGGCCACGCTGGCTGTGTTGCGGGAGAAGGTCGATGTGAACAATGAACAGGCCGTAGTGGCCTGTGTGCGGCAAAAACATATTCATATCGAATTGGTCGACGGCGAGCAGCGTACTTTTCTCGATGACGAAGATGTTACCGCGCTTTTACGCACGCCACAGATTAACCGGACCATCAGCGCCGTGTCTTCTTATGCGGAAGTGCGCCGCGTGATGGTGGAACAGCAGCGCCGTTTGGCTGCGCAGGGCGGCGTGATCATGGACGGACGGGATATCGGCACCGTGGTTTTGCCAAATGCCGACCTTAAGGTGTTCATGGTGGCCTCCATTAAAGAACGGGCTAAACGCCGCCTGGCCGAGTTGCGGCAGCATGGGGAACAGGTCAGCCTGCAGGAAGTGGAAGATGAAATCCGCCGCCGCGATGAACTGGACGCCTCGCGTAGCGAATCTCCCTTAAAAAAGGCCGACGACGCCCGCGAACTGGACACTTCCGGTTTGAGCATCGAACAACAGGTGGAAATCATTTACGGCTGGGCGATGCAGGTCATTCAAAATAAATAGAAATATTTTATAGTAAATGGAGTTTAGAGTAATAAACTTATAATTGGGAACTGGGAATTGTTCAAAGTTTAATGGCTATATACATTTTCTGTTTCCTGATTTCTAATTCCTAATTGCCGGTTTCTGATTTTAAATCACAATTAAAGTCAGGATTTTTAGCGGTAAGAACTATTTTGAGAATGCGTATACCATGTCTAAGAAATTTAAAACCAAATTAGATATTGCCAAAGACTGGCTGCCGCGTTATACCGGCACGACCATCGATGAGTTTGGCGATTATGTTTTGTTAACCAATTTTCCAAATTATGTAGCCTCTTTTGCCGAGCGCTTCAATTGTGATATCCATGGCCAGGGCAAACCCATGCAAACGGCCACCAATTCCAACGGCCTCACTATCATCAATTACGGGATGGGCTCGCCCAATGCGGCCACCATCATGGACCTGCTGACGGCGCGGCAGCCCAAAGGCGTCCTGTTTTTAGGTAAATGCGGCGGTCTCAAAAGCTCCACGGAGATTGGGCATTTTATATTGCCTACGGCGGCCATTCGCGGCGAAGGCACCAGCAACGATTACGTCCCGCCGGAAGTGCCGGCTCTGCCCTCGTTTAAGCTGCATAAATTTGTTTCCGAGAAAATCCTTGCCAAAGGACAGGAGTACCGCACCGGCGTGGTGTACAGCACCAACCGCCGCGTTTGGGAATGGGATGAAAAATTTAAAAAGTATCTGAAAGAAATTTACGCGCTGGCCATCGACATGGAAACGGCCACCGTGTTCATCGTAGGTCAGGTGAACAGCATTCCCCGCGGCGCCTTGCTGCTGGTTTCCGATTTGCCGCTGATTCCCGAAGGCATTAAAACCGCGGCCATGGATCGCGAAGTGACCAAAAAATACACCGACATGCATCTGGATATCGGCATTCAGGCCATGACCGAAATCGAAGATCAGGGAGAGATGATCAAACATTTTCGTTATTAAATATTGAATTATTCTATGTTTTCTTTTAGAAAGCATGAGTTTACTCTAAAATCAAAAAACATACCCAATTTTTAATTGGCAGAAACTGTCGGTAACGGTTTCATATAATTTTGACTTATTAGTAGCCCACGATTTAAACCGTGGGCTAAAATGCAAAAAAATTAGAAAAATCATTTTAACCTTTTTTAAATATCT
>CAZIBE010000052.1:0-27281 GCA_964536685.1 uncultured Calditrichaceae bacterium
TGTAAACTTATTTTTGATTAAAAACTGTTAGAATTTTGTTAGAAATAAGATTAACCTAAATTGATTGATTTTATTACTCATAGACAGTTTTTTGTCTGGATTCCTGCCTCCGAAGCAAAGCCTCAAACAGGAATGGCACAATTACCTATGTGGTGGAACGTGTCATCCCGATGTTTCGGGCTCCATTGACATTACGCCAAAATTACCTAAAAATCGCTCAAATTAGGATTAACTAATAGGAAGATAAAACAGCCTCTCAGTTGGAGGCGAAACAAATGGCACACTCTAGTATTTCCGCTTAAGGAAGAAAATCTCGGCTAAAACAAAAAACGCCTTCCGCAAAACGGAAGGCGCCATGGCTATTTAATCCTGTTTAAGAGATTGCGCTATTTCCTGCGAAAATCCTGCTCGTAAATTTCCTGAACTACTTTTTGCAGAATCTCTTCCCGATCATAATATTTATTACGGATGCGCAAGCGAATAAGTTCTATTTTTTCTTTTTCCAAGTCCATTATTTCTTTGTCTTCTTTCATCTTCTTTTTCGGTTCACTCATTATAATTATTTTAAGCCATTATAATACCATTACATACGGTTTTCGGTTGATACGGACTAAACTTTAATTTATTACAAAGAAATGATAAAAAGGCGGGAAAATTTCGCTATTTATTTTTTGGGCGGGGGCAGAGGGATTTTAAGTATCATGCGATTGCCGACCGTGTTCTCCATATCTACATTAATTTCGCCGCCATGCGCCTTGGCGGCCATTTGCGAAAAGGTCAAAGCCAACCCCCGGCCCAGGCGGTAACCTTCATTTTTAATTTGAACCTGACTATACTTATTGAACATATCCCTACTGTATTCATTAGGAATATGAACGCCGTAATCATGAACAATGAGACCGACATAAGTATTATTAAAAAATGTTTCCAGTTCTACTTTTCCGTCGGAAGGCACATTGGCAACAGAAAAACCCAACAAATTATCTACAACGCGTTCAATTACCGAGCTGTCTATTTTAATAAAAGGCATAGATTCCTGAAGTTTTACGGTAATATTTTTTTTACCGTTTTCAGGATAATCAAGAATTTTTTCATAAGAACTCTGTACAATATCATTTAAATTGGCCAATTCCAGAGCAAGATCCATGGTGCCGTCTTCAATCTTAAAAATATCAATTAAGTTTAACACCATTCGTAACAAATTTTGGGTGCTGCGATCGATGCGCCCCAGATACTTTTTAGCTACAGAAGACATACTATCGCCCAAACCCATTTCCAGCATTTGTAAATTACCCTGAATGACGAATAAAGGATTTTTCATATCATGAACGATAAGATGGTTTAAGTCTTCCTTAAACTGATCCATCTGCAGGAGAAGCTGGTTTTTTTCTTTAAGTTCCTTGTTTTTCTCCGCTAATTCGTCATGATATTTCTTAATACGTAAAAGGGATTTAACGCGCGTGAGTAATTCTACATTTTCGAAGGGCTTGGAAATAAAATCATCTGCGCCTACTTCTAAACTGCGGATTTTATCTTTTAGTTCTTTGAGCGCAGTAATCATAATGATTGGAATAAAGCGCGTGGCGGGATCTTTTTTAAGCCTTTCACATACCTGAAAACCGTCCATCTTAGGCAGCATAATATCCAATAAAATGATATCGGGCATTTCCTCCTCGACCAGAGTCAGCGCTTCTACACCATCCATAGCAGTTAAAATTTTATAATTTTGAGGTTTCAGGAAATAGGCGATAAGATCGATATTTTCTTTATTGTCATCTACAATAAGAATCTTAGGCTGATCCGCCTGTTCATTTGCAGACATACGGGTTCCTTATAAAATACACCGGATGGAACAACACTTTTGTTTTAATATAGCAACTTAGCAATTATCAAGGCAAATAGAATTATAAAAAGTTCTCAACCGATTACGGCCTAAGCATAGGTCATTTTGTTGATTTCTTTTCGTAGTTTTGCCATGGTTTCAGAATGAATTTGTGAGATACGAGACTCTGATACATTCAGGATTTTGCCTATTTCCTTGAAGGTGAGCTTTTCGTAATAATAGAGAGTGATAGCCAGTCGCGTTTTTTCCGGTAATTTTTTAATGGCTTTTAACAATAGATGTTTCATCTCCTCTTCTTCAATTCGTTCGTCTGCTTTTTCATAATCTGAATCTTCTATTACATCATAAAGATTTTGTTTGTTTGTGTCATCTAAGGGCTTATCCAAAGAATACAGATTGGCCGCATTGGCTTCTCTTCTCCAGTTGTTCAGACTTTTAGTATCGATGCCCAATCCATTGGCCATTTCATCGTCGGAATAATTACCATGAAACTTCTGATCCAATTCAACGCTTTTATCGCGGATATGATTTAACTTGGCTCGCAGCGAGCGCGGAATCCAGTCCAGCTTACGCAATTCGTCGATGATAGAACCTTTAATGCGCGGAATGGCGTAGGTTTCAAATTTAATCCCATACTCGGGGTCGAAGCGTTCGATAGCTTCCGCCAGGCCGACAATACCAATCTGATATAGATCATTTTCTTCCAGAGCCGGTGGATAGTTTTTAATCATTTTGCGAACGACATATTTTACCAGCCCCATATACCTGAGCACCAGCCTCTGATGATGACGAACATCATTACTTCGTTTATAATCAAGCCAGATAGGATCAATAGCGCTTTGCATGCTGCCCCCAACATTATGTTTTTGTTTGTGTTTTCTAATCCTATTTGCATGAACTGTGCCAAAAAAGGGGAAAATATTTCCCAACCCCTCATTACATATTGTTATTTAATATTTTACGTTACTTTTCAGTCCCATTGCTTTTTAAATCCGATTATTATTTTTATCCCATCAGCATCCTTTTTGTATTGTTTTTCGCCAGCGTAATGGTTAATAATTAAACACATTTTTACATTTTATTTATATTCTACGATGAATTTTCCCTTGCACATTACTTCTGTTTTTGCTAACCTTATGTGTATAAATCATAACCCAACCATAAAGGAGTCATCATGAAAAATGCCGTTCTTCTATTTGTACTTTTGTTTGCTTTTTCTTTTGCTTTTGGCCAAAATTTTGATCCGTTTAACCAGGAAAACAACAGTTCTCTCGACGGAGGGCTGGGAGTTACTTTTATTGACGGTAAGGCTTACACGACCTTTACCATTGCACCGGAGTTTGCCATCGGCAAATTCGGCGTGGGCCTGAATATAGAATTGCTTTTTAACAATTCTGAGGGTTTCAAATTCCGCCAGGAAGGCTGGAAGACCGGCGCCGGTGTTTTGCGTATGATCCGCTATTTACGCTGGGGCGTTAAACACGATCCACTGTATGTCCGTATCGGCACCCTGCAGGCCGCCACGTTGGGGCACGGCTTCATCATGGGTTATTACAGCAACGGTGTGAATTATGACGGACGAAAAATCGGATTGGTTTTTGACCTTGATTTAGAGAATTACGGCTTTGAAACCGTTTACAGCAATTTAGGAAGATTAGAAATTGTCGGCGGCCGGGCCTATGTACGGCCGTTATCATCCACCGGCATCCCTATTATTAAGAATTTCGAAATTGGCGGCACATTCGTCACCGACGCCGACCCCGACCAGATTAAAGAAACACACGATGCTATCTCCGAATGGGGCTTCGATATAGGACTGCCCATCATTAAAACATCATTTTTCACCACCACACTGTATTCCGACTACGCCAAAATTAATAATCACGGCGACGGCGCCGCAGTGGGTATCAGAGCGGATTTACCGAATGTACTTGGTTTGATGGGCATTTATGCCAAACTGGAACGGCGTTTCTTAAACGATCACTTTGTGCCCAATTATTTTAACACCATGTACGAACTCGAGCGCAATGAGTTATCTGCAGAGCATTACAACTTAAACGTCACTAATCTTCCGGCGTATTTGACTAAGGCGCAAATGCTGGATTACGTTAAAGCCACGCAAGGTCTCTATGGTGAATTGGCCGGACAGATTTTAGGCAAAATACGGCTGGGCGGCAGCTATCAACATGCCAACGGCGTTAAAAACAGCGGCATCCTGCATCTGGAAGCAAGATCGAAAGATTTGGTTCCTAATGTGGAGCTATTGTATGCTTACGATAAAGTGGGCGTCGAAACCTTTACCGACGCCCTTACGCTCGACTACCGTTCCGTGGCCACAGCCGAAATCGGCTACCGCACATACCGGTACATTGTAGTTTCCCTTCAATACCGCTGGAATTTTATCTACGATTCAACCTTAAACAACGGCGCCGGCGGATACAAGCCGCAGGAACGTTTTCAACCGAAAGTTAGTTTTTCCATGCCCTTTTAAGTTTACATGATCATGAGCATCGCTCGGCAGTTAAACGATTATTTCTTTGAGCCGGTAATGAATTTTTTCATTCCGGCTCTTTGCATTGTCTGCGGTCGACCGCTTCCCTTCAAGCGCAAAGCTATCTGCGCCGATTGCTACGAACAATTGCCCCATCTAACGAAGGAACAATTTGCGGTTTTAAAAGAAGAGGTTTTCCCGGCTGCTTTCGATGAGATGGTAGTGGTTTTCCAGTTTGCTCCTCTGTTTCAGCAATTAATCCACCTGCTTAAATACCAACGCTTTCTTACCATTGCCGACTATTTTGCCGACAGTCTTACTCCCCTTTTGGTAAAAGAGGAATATGATCTAATTAGCGCCGTACCGCTGCATCCGGTCCGCTACCGAGAGCGCGGCTATAATCAAAGCGCCTTAATTGCCCGCAGGCTGGCTGAAAATTTAAGTGTGACTTTTTCGGAAAATTTGGTTAGAAGGGTACGCAATACGCCCTCGCAAACGAAACTCTCACGCGAAGAACGCAAAATAAATATGGATGGCGCTTTTAATGTTAAAGAAGATGTTAGCGGCGCACGCATTGTTTTAATCGATGATGTACTAACCACGGGTAGTACATTAAATGCATGTGCCACGGAATTGAAAAATCGAGGAGCGCTAAAAGTATGTGCCGCAGCCATAGCCACGCCGGTTGATTTTTTGCAGCATAATCTTGAAGTAAATACAGTTCAGCAATTAGATCGTGGACAGGAACTTTTCTAAATCATCCCTTCCCTGAGCAATGGAGCGCAGCAAACGATCGGCGCCCTCGCTTGTGCCCTGCCCGCCTAACATTTCCAATTCTTTAAACAGTTCGGCCAAATGGTTAATCTCCAGATTTGCGGCCGCTCCCTTGAGGCCGTGCGCCGTACGTTTTAAAGTTTCAAAATCGGATTCCGCGATAGCTTTTTTGATAGTTTCGATGCCATCGTCAAGTTGTAGCATCATTTCATCTAACAGTTCAACTAGAAATTCGTTATCGCCGCCGATACGTTCCAAAGCGCTTTGGTAATCCATAACCGCCGTATTCATGCACTTATCTCCCAATTTGATTAAATAATATTTAACTATCGGAGTTTAGTGCAAAATATTTAATAAAAAAAAGGAGATGTTCGAATATAAACATCTCCTTTAAAATTCAATTCTTTTTAGTTTTATTCCGCAGGGTTAATTTCGTAGGATTCGGTAATTTCAACAGAATTACGCAGCATGGCTGTAACGCCGCAATAGGTTTCTGAAGATAATTGAATAGCCTTTTGCAGATTAGCCTCTTTAATTCCGTCTCCCCAAACTTTAAATGTTAAATGTATTTTTGAATATACCTTTGGATGAACGTCGGTTTGTTCGGCATCCACATGGACTTCCAGGCGCGTGTAGGGTTCGCGCATCTTATCCATGATAGAAGCCACATCGCTGCCCGTACAACCGGCCAGCGACAGCAACAACAACTCCTTAGGACGAATGGCTGCATCAGAGCCGCCGAATTGCCGCGGGCCATCCATAGGCACCCAATGGCCGCTGTCGGACAATCCGCTAAAAGTTACTCCCTTAATCTGTACTACTTTTGCTTCCACCTTCGTAGGCATTCCTTTTCCTTTCTCTATTATGGTTGCCGCTCGATACTTTAATTAAAATATTTTTAGATGCGCTTTGACCTCAATTTGATACACTCTATTCAAAACGATATTCTTTTACTTTTTCTTCCCCTTTCAGAACACGCAATCCGCCAAGCGCCAGAGCGCGCATTTCCTGCTCACCGGCAAAAACCATAACCGGAGCAATAAACTGAACGCGCTCCTCAACCATGCGCACAAATTGTTTACTGAAGGCTAATCCGCCGGTTAAGGCGATGGCGTCTACCTGTCCTTTAAGCACCGTGGCCATAGCGCCAATTTCCTTAGCCACCTGATAGGCCATAGCTTCGTAAATCAGCTTGGCGCGTGCATCGCCCTCCTCGATGCGCTTTTCCACTGCACGCATATCATGTAGTCCTAAATAGGCCACTACCCCGCCCAGTCCCTTAATTAATTTTTTCATCTCAGGATAGGTGTATTCTCCGGAAAAAGCAGCTTTTATGAGATCGCCGGCCGGTACGCCGCCGCTGCGTTCCGGGCTGAACGGCCCGTCGCCGTCCAGACCGTTATTAACATCAATAACATGCCCCTTGTGATGCGCGCCGACGGTGATTCCGCCGCCCAGATGGGCGACGATGATATCGGATTCGAAGTAGGATTTTCCCAATTGTTTTGCCGTATCCCGGGCCACCGCCTTTTGATTGAGAGCGTGGAAAATACTTCGTCGTTCAATTAAGGGCATTCCTGAAATGCGCGCCAGCGGTTCCATTTCGTCCACCACTACCGGATCGACGATAAAAGCGTGACAACCTAAGGCCTTACTAATGGCATAGGCGATGAGTCCGCCGCAGTTAGAGGGATGATCGCCGAGGATTCCCCTTTTAAGGTCGGCCACCATTTGTTCATTGACGGCGTATGTGCCGCCTTCGATGGGACGCAATAATCCGCCGCGGCCTACTACCGCATCGATATTTTCCAGGGCGACTTTCTGTTCGCGTAAAATGCGGACAATAATCTCCATGCGGTACAAATCCTGGTCAGACGCGCGGTTAAAACGGGAAAGTTCCTCAATTTTGTGCGTAATGGTCTCGGAGAGTATTTCCGTATCGTTTTCATACATGGAAATTTTAGTGCTGGTGGACCCCGGGTTGATGATTAATAAAAGATACTTGTCGTTCTGCATTATACGCTCCACTTTTGGCTGATCGACAGGGCGGTTACAATAGAAAGGTATTTAGCGTTTTCCGAATCGGCTCTGGAAGTTAAGACAACAGGCACTTTAGCCCCTAAAATCACGCCGGCCACCAACGCATTGCCTAAAATGGTTAACAGTTTGTAAAACACATTCCCTGTTTCGATATTGGGCACAATACAAATATCTGCGTCGCCGCCCACCGGAGAAATTAGCCCTTTAACCTGATTAGCGCGCGCCGACAACGCATTATCCAAGGCCAGCGGGCCGTCGACTAAGGCGTTTTTGATCTGCCCGCGTTCGGCCATCTTAGAGATGAGCGCCGCATGCGCCGTAGAAGGCATAGCTTCGGGATTTACTTTTTCCACTGCGGAAATCATTGCCACCTTAGGCTTGCTGTAACCAAGCGCATGCACGGCCTGGATGGCATTTTGCGTTATGGCAATTTTATCGTTCAAATCCGGCGCAATATTCATGGCCGCATCGGACATAAACAGCAGCTTGTGGTAATTCGGACTTTCGAACACCGCCAAATGTGAAAGCAAGCGCGGGCCGCGCAAACCGTTTTCCTTATGTAAAATCCCTTTAAGAAAAGCGGCCGTAGAACAGAGTCCTTTCATCAGCACCTGCGCCTCTCCGTGCCGTACCTGTTCCACTGCGGCGTTAATACAGTCGGCTTCCGATTTTTTGTCGATTATTTTGTAACGGCTCAAATCCAGTTGATGCTCTGCGGCAATCTCCTGCAGCCGACTTTTATCGCCCACTAAAACCGCTTCGGCTAAACCTGCGGAATAAGCCGCGTCAATAGCCAGCAAAATATCCGCGTCCTGAGCCATAGCCACGGCAATGCGTTTTTGGGCGTGTTTGCCTAACTTGGTGATGAGTTGTTTAAAATCCTTAATCATAAGGCCCCTTGGTTAACGAGATTATTTTTAAAGCGATATATAAATGAGTTCACTCCCCAAACAATACCTATTCACGTTCTATTTATGCATTTACTCTAAAAACTAAAACATGCTAACTTATTTAGTTTCAGAAACCGTTGGAAACAGTTTATGAATCATTTTAACTTATTAGTAGTCCACGATTTAAACCGTCGTCTAAAATGCCAAAAAATTCAGAAAAAACGTTTTAACGTCTTCCAAATACCTTTTTAGAGTAATCTTATGTATGATTTGACTCTAAAAATCGCTGTCCTCGCTGAAATTGAGATTAGGCGTTTGCTAGGCCTCGTTGCGACGATAAAAATAAACAATTCTGCAAATCAAACCAAATTACAGAGTAGAATGCGCCAAAAAATCATTAAATGATTTTAACACTAATTTCGGTTTGCAATAAGAAAGCTTTAAGATAAAAAAAAGCCCCGGTGGAATACCGGGGCTACACTAAGGCAGATTATTCGGAATCAGTTGCGGCAATGGCGCTCATGCGTACGATGGTATTTACGTCGCAGTGGCGTTGTAAGACGTGTACCGATTTTTCCAGACCAACTAAGATTGGCCCAATAGCCTCGGCGCCGCCTAAACGTCCCATCAGTTTATAGGCGATGTTGCCCGACTCCAGAGACGGAAAAATCAGCACATTCGCCCGCCCTTTGAGCTCGCTAAAACCGTAGTTTTTATCGCGCAATTCCGTGTCGAAAGCCAGATCGACCTGCATCTCTCCATCGATGTTCAAATCGGGACGCATCTCTTTAACCAGTTTAGTGGCTTGGGCCGCTTTTTGAGCGAACGGATGGCGTGAGCTGCCAAAATTACTAAAAGACAACATGGCGATAATCGGTTCCAAATCGAATGTCCGTTTCACTTCTTCGGCGGCCAGGATAGCGGTCTGCGCCAGAACTTCGGCAGTGGGAGCGATATTAACGGTAGTGTCGGCAAAGAAGATGGTTTCGTTTTTGAAGACCATGGCATACAACCCGGCCACTGTGGGATTTTGTTCATCCTTTTTAAGTATCTGCAAAGCCGGCCGGATTACTTCCGGATAGTAGTGATTCACACCGGACAGCATGGCATCTGCGAAGCCGTTACGTACCATCATCACGCCCATGTAATTGCAATCTTTAATTAAGGTACGGCGGCAGGCGCTTAAAGTCATGCCCTTGCGCTGGCGCAGTTTGAACATTTCTTCGGTGTAGGCGTCCAAATATTCAAAGCTTTCCATATCGACGATTTGGGCACGGCTAATATCGAGATTATTATCTTTTGCCAGTTTTTCGATGCGGTTTTTATTGCCTAACAGAATCGGATCGACAATACCTTCATCCAACAGAATCTGCGTAGCGCGCAAGATGGCTATTTCTTCTCCTTCCGGCAAAACCAGACGTTTCTTTTTAGCTTTGGCTTTGGTAATTACGCCGCGCATTAATTCATAAGATTTGCCCAATCTGCTTTCCAATTGATTGCTATATGCATCCCAGTCGTCGATTTTTATGCGGGCTACGCCGCTTTCCACGGCCGCCTTGGCCACGGCCAGGGCTTCCCGGGTAAGCACCCGCGGATCAAAAGGCTTGGGGATAATATAATCTCTGCCGAAGGAGAACGGTTCGCCGCCATACGCTTTAATAACGGAATCGGGCACGTCTTCTTTGGCCAGATTGGCTAAAGCGTGCACGGCGGCGATTTTCATTTCCATATTAATTGCCCGGGCGTGTACATCTAATGCTCCACGAAAAATAAATGGAAAGCCCAGTACATTATTTACCTGATTGGGATAGTCAGAGCGCCCCGTGGCCATTATCAAATCATCTCGTACTGAGAGAGCGTCAGGATAAGTAATTTCCGGATCAGGGTTGGCCATGGCAAAGATGATCGGCTTATCGGCCATGCTTTTAACCATTTCTTTTGTTACCAGACCTCCGATCGATACGCCGCCAAACACATCAGCCCCTTTTATTATTTCAGCAAGACTGGCTGGTCCGTCGCCGTTGGCCAAACGTTCTTTGTAGGGATTCATTCGCTCGGTCCGTCCTTTGTAGACCAGCCCTTTGGAATCCACCAAATAAAGATTTTCCTTTTTGACGCCCAAACTGATATACATATTTGCGCAGGCAATACCGGCCGCGCCGGCGCCGCTCATCACCACCTTAACTTCTTCCGGCTTTTTACCCTGCAATTCCAGCGCATTAATTAAGGCCGCACCGGAGATGATGGCCGTACCGTGCTGATCGTCATGGAAAACGGGAATATCCATCATCTCGATAAGTTTTTCTTCAATATAAAAACACTCGGGCGCTTTTATGTCTTCTAAATTTATGCCGCCGAAAGTAGGTTCTAATAATTTAACCGTGCGTACGATTTCTTCCTGATTTAGAGTCGCCAGTTCGATATCGAATACATCGATATCGGCAAACCGTTTAAACAGGACGCCCTTGCCTTCCATAACCGGTTTACCAGCTTCCGGGCCGATATTGCCAAGCCCCAATACGGCAGTTCCGTTGGAGACCACACCTACCAAATTGCCTTTAGCTGTATACTCATAAACTTTTTCTTTTTGATCGTGGATTTCCAGACAGGGCTCGGCTACACCCGGTGTGTAGGCCAGTCCCAAATCCCGCTGCGTGACGCATGGCTTGGTATTAATTACTTCAATTTTTCCTTTACGCCCCATGGAGTGATACCTAAGGGCATCTTCTTTGCGGATCATTTTAACCTCCTGAAATCAAGATAAGTTTTTTATGTTTAATTCATCCATCTTCCGGTAAAGCGAAGACAGGCTTATATCCAGAATCTTAGCCGTTTCTTCTTTATTATTGTTTGTTCTTTGCAGCACATTAATAATATGTTCCCGCTCAAAAATGGCCACGGCATCCTTAAGGCGGTCGGGCAGCGGGCAGGCAAACTTATGTTCCACCATATTCGGCGGAAGGTCGGTGGGCGTAATTAAATCGCCCTCGCTGAGAATTAACGCTCGTTCGATAACATTTTCCAATTCGCGGATGCCGCCCTTCCATGGGTAGTTCATCAGAATACGCATGGTAGCGTTATCCGTGCTATGCACTTTGCGGTTTAATTCACGGTTGTATTTTTTGATAAAATGGTCTACCAACAGCGGAATATCCTCGCGGCGTTTGCTTAAAGGCGGCAGTTTAATTTCCACCACATTCAACCGATAGTAAAGATCATCCCTAAAGGTTCCCAGCTCCACGGCTTCCAACAGATTGCGGTTGGTAGCGGCAATGATGCGTACATCAATTTTAACGGGCGCCGTGCCGCCCACAGGCAAAATTTCACTTTGTTCAATGGCGCGTAACAGTTTTACCTGCAAGTGCAGCGGAATGTCGCCGACTTCATCCAAAAACAACGTGCCGCCGTTGGCAATTTTAAAATGGCCCTCTTTGTCCCGTACGGCTCCGGTAAAAGAACCTTTGATGTGTCCGAAAAATTCGCTTTCCATCAACGTGTCTACAATGGCTCCGCAATTGATGGGAACAAAAGGCTTGTGTTTGCGCTCGCTGTTATAATGAATCGCCCGGGCAACCAACTCTTTACCGGTACCGCTGGGTCCGGTAATCAACACGTTACCTTTAGTGCGCGCCACTTTCTCCACCAACCGGAATACCTGTTTCATCTGCGGACTTTGGCCTACAATATTACTAAAATCATACTTAGCTTCAATTTCACGGCGTAAAATCTGATTTTCCTGAATCAGCTCCTTGTGCGCCAGCAAGCGTTTTATTTTAATCAGGATGTCGTCGAAATCGAATGGTTTGAGGATGTAATCATAAGCGCCCATGCGCAATGCAGAAATAGCGGATTCCATGCTGCCGTGCGCCGTGATAATCATTATAGAGGTTTGCGGACACATTTTCTGGCAACGCGACAACACTTCCATGCCGTCCATTTCCGGCATTTTTAAATCGGTAATTACCAAATCATAGTTTTGGGAACGCGTCATTTCTAACGCTTCCCTGCCGTCGGAGGCTGTATCCGTCTGATAGCCTTCTTCATCCAGCACCATCTTGAGCGAATCGCGAATGGTACGTTCGTCATCGACGACCAAAATATTAGCCTTCATGCACATGCTCCTGCTGCCCCATAGGAATTTCAATGGTAAACGTGCTGCCCTGCATTACTTTACTGCGCACATGAATCTCACCGTCAAAATTCTTAATTATACCGTAACTCACCGATAGTCCTAATCCGGTGCCTTTACCCACTTTTTTAGTCGTAAAAAACGGTTCAAATATTTTTCCTATATGTTCTTCGGGTATTCCCACGCCGTTATCACGGAACAGAATAAATAAACGTCCGTTTTTTGAATAGGTTTGAACGTACAATTCACCGCCATCTTGAGGCAAGGCATCTACGGCATTTATCAAAATATTGATGAACACCTGCAATAACTGATCGGCCACCAAAAATATGGCGGGCAGATTCTTGTCCAAATCCATTTGTAATTGAATATGCTTGGTGCGGCGATCGTATTTAACGATATTAACCGCATGGCGAATCAATTCGTTAACATCTACCAGAGATGCTTCGTAGCTGGAGGGCCGGGCAAAATCGACTAACTCGCGCACAATTTTTGAGATGCGTTCAATATTTTTTAAAATATTTTGCAGATATTCTTCCAATTGAGGATTATCTGAGCGGCGCATGAGAATTTGCGCCATCGAAGAGATGCTGGTTAAAGGGTTACCGATTTCGTGCGCCACGCCGGCCGCCAGTAAACCCAGGCTGGCCATTTTTTCCTGATGAGATATCTGAAACTGTGCTTCGCGCAGCGCCTTGGTTCGCTCTTCAATTTTGCTTTCTAAATTGGAATAGGAGGCCAACAGTTTTTGACGCATCAACTCAAACTCTTCGGCCAGTACTTTTATCTCGTCCCGGGCGCTAATTTGCAGCGGGCGCTGCAACTCGCCGTTACTGATTCTGTTTGCCGCTTCCACTAAATCGCGTATTGGCCCCGTAAGGCGGCGCGACAGCAGAATGGCAACAATCAGCATTAATAAACCGATTATCAAATTAGCAATAAAAATCTGCTGTAAAAAGTGAATTAAGGCAGCGAATACCTGATACTTGGATTTAATGGTGCGCAAAGTCCAGTTGTCATTCAAATCCATTTCTGTTTTAATAAAGGGCGGGCTGGCGATTAATACCTTTAACAGCAGTGATTCCGATCCTCGGTAGGTTTTGGCTTCCCCCGGCGGATTTACGGCAACCGAATGGCCGTTCAACTTATTGGAGATTTCAAAGCGTACCTGATTATTAAGGCTGTAAATGCGTCTGGCCAGCTCCTGTTTAGGTAAACCGCACCAAATGGCATATCCTTCGGGTAATTGATTGAAGAGGAAAAAGTGGTCGCTTTTTTCTTCGTGCCATAATCTGAAATTTTGCGGTAAACGGGACAATGTTTTTATCAGAGAATCCGGTAAATTTTTTATATAGCGTACCCGGCCTTGTTTGAGCAGTAAAAGTTGAGGATAAGCGTTATCCTGCAGCAGCGCTTTAATAAAATAGCTTTCCGCGTTTTTCAGATGTTTGCTGACTAAAAAAACTTTACGTAATTCCCTCTCCTTGGAATCAAAATAATCATTCAGACGCGCCACAGCCAGGCCGGATACTTCATCAAGATTTTGTTCATGCACGCGCTGAATAACATTTATATTTAAAAAATAACCGATGATGCTAAAGATGAGCAAAGGCACATAAGCAAAAAGAAGAAAGTAAATAATAAACTGTATATTTAATCCGTAAAAAAACTTTCGAACAGGAATTTTCGGCATCGCTTTTCATGCAAATCTGTATATAAATGTTTGTTGGAAAGCTATCACTTTTTCGTGAAATTTGCAACAAAATAAAATGTTTCTCTTCATTGTTTCGAACGTCAGCTTGTATGTTGATTGCTTTGGAATAAAGATGTAAATTCCCATAGCTGGAAGTGTAGGCAGAGACGTTAAAAGACAGTTTTAAATGCGGAGACTCACCATGAAACTAAGCACCGTTCAACAAATGCGCGATTTAGATAGTCAGGCGATTAAACAATACGGCATCACGCAGGAAATCCTGATGGAAAACGCCGGACAAGCCGCCTATTTTACTATCCTGAAAAACCTGGCGCCCATCGCCGGCAAACGCTTTACCTTTTTTTGCGGCGTAGGCAACAACGGCGGCGACGGCCTGGTAGTGGCCCGTAAAATACATTCCAATGGCGGCCGTGTACAAGCGTTTATTTTAGGCGACGCAAAAAAATTTAAAGGCTCGGCTGCGCTGAACTATCGCATCGCTGAAAAATTAGGCTTCCCCATTAAAAAAATAACTAAAATCGAAGCGGCGCGGGAAGCGCTGTCCCAAACGGATGTAGTCGTCGACGCCATCTTCGGGACCGGTTTAACACGCGACGTGGGCGGTCTGCACAAAGAGGTCATCAACGCCATCAACGCCAGCGGACGCACGGTGGTCAGTGTGGATATCCCCTCCGGCATCAACGGCGACACCGGCCAGATTCAGGGCGTGGCCGTGCAGGCCGATTACACGGTGACCTTTGGGCTGGCCAAATTAGGCAATCTGCTCTATCCGGGATTCTCTTACGGCGGCGAGCTATCGGTGACGCATATTTCTTTTCCGCCGGAACTGTATAACGGAGATCATTTACAGTTTGCGCTGAATGTGCCGCTGCCTTTGCCGCCGCGTATGCCGGACGCCCATAAAGGTTCGGTGGGTAAAGCGCTGTTCATTGCCGGCTCGGCCAGCTATTTTGGCGCGCCTTATTTTGCCGCCCTCTCCTTTTTAAAAGCCGGCGGCGGCCTCTCCTTTTTAGCCGCTCCGCAGCCCATTACCGCTCAGATTGCCGGCAAGGGATCGGAAATCATCATGCGTCCGCAGAAGGCCACCCGTTCCGGCAGTATGGCGTTGAACAATTCCGACGACCTTTTAGAATTCAGTGAAACGGTTGATTTTGTTGTGGCCGGCCCTGGATTATCCCTGGCCCAGGAAACGCAGACGCTGGTACGTGAACTGGCGGCGGAGATTCGCAAGCCGCTGTTAATCGACGGCGATGGTTTGACGGCTATCGCCCAGGAACCGGCTATCGTGCGCGATCGGCTGGCGCCTACGGTGCTTACGCCGCACTTAGGCGAGATGAGCCGCCTGACCGGATTGAGAATCACGGCCATCGAAGAGAACAAAGTTAACGTGCTGCAGGAGACGGCTCAGGATTTAGGCGCCGTGATTGTGCTGAAGGGCGCTCATTCCTTAATCGGCCTGCCCGATGGACGTGTGTTCGTTAATTTAAGCGGCAACGCCGGCATGGCTACCGCCGGCAGCGGCGACGCGCTTACCGGCGCTATCGCCGCTATGTTCGGTTTAGGCCTGCCACTGGAAGAAGCGGTCAAAGCCGGTGTGTTTATGCATGGTTTTGCCGGCGACCTGGCCGCTCAAAATATCGGTCAGGACGGCATGACCGCCCAGAGTATACTGGACCATTTACCGGAAGCCGTTTTGCTTTACCGCATCTCATGGGGCGATGTTCTGCGCGATCACTATGGGAAAATACGAATAATATAGAAAAACCTTAGACCACAAATTGGAGGCCTCGAGTAGAGTATTAATGCAGAATTCTGCTAAATGAAGGTTTCAATGTCATGCCGGGCGAGCGAACGTTCAAGCTCCCCTGTCATTTCGAATCCGTCGGTTGACGGATGAGAAATCTTTCCCTCTACCTACTCAAAAGATTTCTCGCTTCGCTCGAAATGACAGGTTACAGGATATGCGCTGCGCTCGAAATGGCAATCTCTGCTATTTTACAGAATTCCTGATTATTAGGAGCAAAAGGAGGCAAATGATGGCGAACAAATCTAAAAAAATAATTGAAGAACTGTTGGATATGGCCGGTATCAAAATAAACGGCAGCAATCCTTACGATATTCAGGTACATGATAACCGTTTTTACGACCGTGTGCTCTCGCAAACCGCGCTGGGTTTAGGCGAAAGTTATATGGACGGCTGGTGGGATTGCCCGGCGTTGGATGAATTTTTTACGCGCATCCTCAAAGCTCGGCTGGACGAAAAAGTTAAAGGCAGTTTTTCGGTTAAGTGGCGAATTTTAAAAACTTTGCTGTTTAACAGGCAAAGTAAACATCGGGCTTTTTTGGTTGGAAGACAACACTATGATGTGGGTAATGATCTTTACCTGAAAATGTTAGACAAACGGCTGGTTTATACAGGCGGCTACTGGAAGAATGCCGAAAATTTGGACCAGGCGCAAGAGGCTAAGCTGGAGCTTGTTTGCAGAAAACTAGGCTTAAAACCGGGCATGACTGTTTTAGATTTGGGCTGCGGATGGGGTTCTTTTGCCAAATATGCGGCGGAAAAATACCAGGCAGAAGTGACCGGTTTAACCGTATCCAAAGAGCAGGTTGAATTAGGCCGAAAATTATGCAAAAACTTACCGGTAAAACTGGAATTGGCGGATTACCGTATGGCCCAGGGAAAATATGACCGCGTGATTTCCATTGGTATTATGGAACATATTGGTTACAAAAACTACAAAGAATATATGCGTGTAACCGATCGCTGCCTTAAAGAAGGAGGATTGGCCTTTATTCATACTATTGGCAGGAATGAAAGCGCCACTAAAGTGAATGACTGGACAGACAAGTACATTTTTCCCAATGGTATGATTCCTTCTATCGCTCAATTGGGACGTGCAATGGAAAATTATTTTGTGATGGAAGACTGGCATAATTTCGGTCCCGATTACGACAAGACCTTAATGGCCTGGCACGCCAATTTTGAAGCGGGCTGGCCGGAGTTGAAAGAAAAATACGGCGAACGTTTTTACCGCATGTGGCGCTACTATCTGCTCAGTTCTGCGGCCGGATTCCGGGCCCGCCAAACACAACTATGGCAAATTGTAATGACGCGCCTAGGACAGGAACAACCGGACTGCCGAATCGGCTGATTAATTATGGATTACGAATTTTTAATTTTACCTTTCATCATAGGCGGGCAACCTGTAAATTTCATATTTGAGTTCACTCTAAAAAGGTCTCTCACTGTCATTTTGAGGAGCAAGGCGACGATAAATCTATTGTTTTTATTGAGGATATAAGATTTCTCTCTGCGTTCGAAATGACAAAAACTGGTTTTTAGAGCTCATATTTTCTAAGATGGCGGAGCAATGATTGAAAGCAAAGTGATTATCGTGGGCGGCGGGCCGGCCGGAGCGGCCTGCGCCTGGTGGCTGAATAAAGCGGACATACAGGCGCTGATTCTGGATAAACAGACTTTTCCGCGCCTTAAACTGTGCGCCGGCTGGATTACGCCGCGCGTGTTAAAAAAATTACAGATTCATGCAGATGATTATCCGCGTGGGCTGTTGAAATTCAATAAATTGCACTTTCATATCAAAGGCAAACGGATTCCCGTGCCCACACGCCAGTATTCCATCCGCCGCTATGAATTCGATCACTGGCTGCTGCAGCGTTCCGGTGTGTCGGTGCAGCAGCACGAAGTTAAAGAAATCCGTGAGGAAAACGGGTATTATATTATCGACGAAAAATACCGCTGCCAGTTTTTAGTGGGCGCCGGGGGCACCAACTGTCCGGTCTATCGCACCTTCTTCCAGCGGGAATACTCTAAATCGCCGGAACTGAAAATAACCGCCATGGAGCAGGAATTTGCATATGATTATCACGACCCGCGCTGCCATTTATGGTTTTACGAAAACGGCCTTTCCGGCTACAGTTGGTACGTGCCCAAAGCCAACGGCTACCTGAATGTGGGCGTGGGCGGCTACCTTTCTACGATGCAGGCCAATAAGCAAACGATTCGTCAACATTGGCGCTATTTGGCAGAAAAACTGCGCACGCTGGGATTGATTGAAAAGTTTGACTTTTCCCCGCGCGGCTACAACTATTATTTGCGCAGCAAACGCACACCGCTCTATCAAAACACGGTTTTTCTGGCCGGCGACGCCGCCGGGCTGGCCACGCTGGACATGGGCGAAGGCATCGGTCCGGCCATTGAAAGCGGTTTATTAATCGCCCAATCGATCTTCACTAAAAAACCATATTCCATAAAATCCATACCAAAATACAGCCTGCCGGGAATTTTGTGGCCCTGGTAAACGCCCTATGTGCCTGAGTTTCAGATAGCAGGTAGCAAGAAAAGAGAAATCAGAAAACAGTAAAGCGTTAAGCGTTTCAACAATCCCGTCATTTCTGTAAATAACGCTGAACGAATACCGCTTAATAGTAAACATACGATTAAATATTTTTTCACTTAACAATTCAATCTGCCACTATCAAATTATTTTTATTGCTTTATGAACATATGTTCATTATATTATACGCAAGTTAAATACATATGCTCAAAGGAATCTTTATGCGCGGACCATACCGCAAACGCCGTATTGAACTGCCGCCGCGATTTACGCACTTTAAACCGGCGGGCATCCCGGCGCAGGATTTACAGGTAATCATCCTGGCGCTGGACGAATTTGAAGCCATCCGTCTGGCTGACCAGCAGGGTTTGGATCACCAACAGGCGGCCGATATGATGTGTATTTCCCGTCCTACATTTTCGCGCCTGATTGAAAGAGCGCGCAATAAGGTAGCCAGCGCTATAATAGAAGGATTAGCCATCCGCATCGAGGGGGGGCATGTGGACTTTCCCAATCAAATGCTGGAATGTGAAGAATGCGGCGACGTCTTTTCCGGCAATGCGTCCAACTGTCCGGGCTGTGGTTCAGACCATTTACACCCCTGGCAGCGCGGCGGCGGGCATGGCAGGAGACGCGGAAAAGGGGGACCCCGATGAAGATAGCAATCGCCAGTGGAAAAGGCGGCACCGGTAAAACATTTATCGCCACGAACCTGGCTGCAGTGGCCGCTCAAACATATCCGGTTAAATTGTTTGATTTAGACGTGGAAGAGCCTAACGATCACCTGTTCTTCAAAGGTGAGGCAGCAAAAGAGCAGGTAATTCAACGCATGATTCCCATTGTAAATGATGAAATCTGCGATTACTGCGGCCTGTGCTCGGAGATTTGCGAATACAACGCCGTCGTTACCATTCCCAACAAAGTACTGGTCTTCCCCGATTTATGCCATAGTTGTTACGGCTGCCTGGAACTGTGTCCGCAAAAAGCCATCAGCGAGGGGAAAAAGGATATTGGTACGGTTTCTTCATTTCCACATAACGGAATCGATTTAATTCAGGGCAAACTAAAACTGCGCGAAAGCGCCGTGCCACAGTTAATCATGGAAACAAAAAAATACAGCTCATCAGACGATCAGGCCTTTAATATTTACGACGCCCCGCCGGGAACATCCTGTCCGGTAATTGAAGCCGTTAAGGATATGGATTTTATCATTCTGGTCACCGAGCCCACGCCATTTGGTCTGCACGATATGGATTTGGTGGTTCAGGTGCTTAAGGAATTAAAAAAGCCCTTTCAGGTGGTTATTAACAAAAGCGGTAACGAAGACGCCTTAATCGAAACCTATTGCCAGAAAAATAAAATTCCCGTACTCAGCAAAATTCCCATGGACAAAGCCATCGCCATGACTTACGCCGGCGGTCAGCTAACCGTTAGTAAATTCCCGGAAATCCAAAACAGATTCAGCGAAATGCTGGAGCGTATCATCACATTACAGGGGGAAAAGCTGCGATGAAAGAAATTGTTGTCATGAGCGGTAAAGGCGGCACCGGTAAAACCACCATCACAGCGGCTTTAGGCGTAGCGGCCGGTGTACAGGCCGTAATGGCCGATTGCGATGTGGACGCTTCCAATCTGCATTTGCTGTATCAGCCAAAAGCCAAAGTACAGCAGCCCTTTTTCAGCCGCAAAGTGGCGCGCATTGATTATGATATTTGCATCGATTGCGGCGTTTGCCAGGATAAATGCGCTTTTGACGCCATCAACTTAATCGACGGAAAATACGTCATCGATGAAATCAGTTGTGAGGGCTGCGCGGTTTGCAGCCATCTTTGCCCGGATGAAGCCATCACCATGGAAGAAGTGCAATCGGGAGATTTTTATATTTCAAAAAGCCGTTTTGGCCACCATTTCATTCATGCCCGGTTGGGCGTCGGTCAGGATAATTCCGGCAAATTGGTTGCCAAAGTTAAAACCGAGGCCAAAAAGACCGCTGAGGAGAATGCCCTTCCCTTCATTATTGTAGACGGTCCTCCCGGCGTTGGCTGTCCGGTCATTTCCTCGATTTCCGGCGCAACGCTCATCTTAATCGTTACCGAAGCCACTGATTCCGGGCTGCACGATATGAAGCGTTTAGCGGAACTCATCCGGCATTTTGAAGTACCGGCCGCGTGCGTAATCAACAAATATGATCTAAATACACGCGTCTGTACAGACATCGAGAATTTCTGCAAGACAAATCAAATCCCCGTTCTGGAAGAGATACCCTTCAGCGAAACATTTTACGAAACACTGCAGCAGGGTAAAACTTTGCTGGAAAGCGAGGATATAAATTTAAAACAGAAAATACAAATTATCTGGAAAAAACTAAGCCAAACTAAGGAGGCAATATGAAGATCGCATTCACCGCATACGGCAACGGCTGGAACGAGCAGGTTGATATCCGCTTTGGCCGGGCCAAAGGTTTTTTTGTTGTAGATACGGAAACCGATGAAGCCAGCTTTCTGGACAATCGGGCTAATTTAGAAGCGGAACACGGCGCTGGTACCAGCGCCTCGCAAATGGTGGTCAATGCCGGCGTTCAGGCGCTGATCACCGGTAAAGTAGGCCCAAAGGCCGGTCAGGTATTAAGGGCCGCCGGCGTAAAAATCTATGGCGGCATCGGTTACGGTTCTATTAAAGAAGCCTACGAAATGTTCAAAAAAGGACTTTTGGTGGAACAGTAAAAAGGTGAAGTAAAATGGATTGGAATCAGGAATAAAAAAGCAGAAAAGAGAAATCGGGAAATAGGATATTAAAATTGGTTTAAGGCAACTCTTGTGATGAAAATAAAAATAATTCCCGGTTCCAAATTAAATACGGGAGCAAACTCCCAAAGATTCGTGTAACAAACCAAAAGGAGGTGCATCATGCCGAGAGGAGATCGTACAGGACCAGCAGGGCAAGGTCAGATGACAGGGCGCGGTTTGGGTTACTGCGCCGGCTACAATTCGCCCGGATTTACGCGAGGTTTTGGAATGGGTATGGGCTGGGGCGGCGGCCGCCGTGGATATGGTTACGGATACGGCCGTGGCTATTTGGGTCCGAACTATTCCTATCCTACGCCGGTACAACAGCAACCAGAACCCGAGCAGGAAATCGGCGCTTTAAAGGCTCAGGCCGGCATACTGCAGAACCAACTCAAAAGCATACTGGAGCGGCTGGAAGCGCTTACGGGCAAAAATGAGGAGTAATCAGGCCAAGACAGGATGCCCACCTCGGTATCCTGTCTTTTTTGAGTTATTTATTGCGCAGGTTCTATGTCTTTTTTCGTGCATTTACTGTTGTTGTCTACCCGGACCTAAAAATTTTTTAATTTAAATCGGGACACATTTACCTAAAGGCTCGCGGAGAGCGCTGCCCCTTTGCGAACCTTTTTAAGGTTCGTAAAGATAAAACTTTCTAATCGACCACTGAACACTCAGAGCGCACAGAGATTTTTTTCAACTAATTCCTGTTTTCTCCTTTTCTACAGGCGGGTAGTGTCAAAAATTTCTGGCGGAAACTCCATGTAACTTGTTAATTATCTTGTAATTATATACGCTCATAAGCTTCTCCCCCCTTGATTGGCTTGAGCGGAGCTCCCGAGATAGCTCAAGGTCAAGTCAGTCAAGGGCTAAGAGCGATTCCTGTTTTGTAATTTTCATTTTTTTTCATAAAACTTTTGACACTACCTACAAAGCGTGGGTTTGCCCCTATTCAGTTCGATTTCAAAAATACCAATCCCCTCCCCGTCCGTCCTACGACGGACACCCCTCCCCGCCGGCGGGGAGGGGCAAGGGGAGGGGCCGCAGCGTAGAGCCGGAATCCAGAAGAGCACCGTTATTTTGCATACTAAATGGATTTCCGCCTGCGCGGAAATGACACAAAAATACGTTTGTCATACCCGACTTGATTGGTCATCCAGAAAAGCCTGCCAAACGGCGGTATGATTCTTTATTATCACAGGCATGGACTGTATTTTCCCATAGGGACTCCTTCGGAGCCGCCTCTTGAGGCTTCGCCTCAAGAGGCAAGGCCTCAAGAGGGAATGACACAGCCTTTGCGAACCTTTTCCAAAGAGGGGCAGGCCCCAAAGGGGCGCACGCGTAACGCTTACACGCTGAAATCTTTTCTGATTTCTGTCTTCTGGTTCCTGTATTTCTGTCTTCAATGGGCGTTATTGTGTACGCATTCAGCTCCCCTAAAAATAACCGGCATTTTGCTGGATTAAATTTATTCTGGACAGCAATGGTAAAAAGTGAAGTTTTTTAAAAAATTGTCGATTCTAACAAACAAATCATATAAAAGAGGTCTGCCATGAAAGACGAAACGCCTAAAATTCCGCAGGGCAATAAAATGTACGATTTGTTAGGCGAGCGCCGAATTCAGGATTTCAACAATTTACGCGAGCGGGGAGAACTCGGAACCGATTTGAGCGGATTCGCTTTTCGCGGTTTTGATCTGCGCGGAATGGATGCGGACGGGCTGGATATGTCCAATTGCCGTTTTAAACAAGCGGATTTGAGAGGAATTAATTTTTCCAACACTAATCTCGCGGGTTCCAGTTTATACGGCGCCAAAATATCCGGCTGTTTGTTTCCGGCAAAATTCAGCGCGCAGGAAATACTCATGTCTGTTGTGCACGGCACCCGGCTGCGACCAAATTCAAAATAGATTTTTCCTAAATCTTAGCGCTTACTGGCTAAAACCGGTTAACCCGCAAATAAACTCTTATATGGGAAGGCGCCAACCGCTACATTGCGTTTATTAAAAAAATATTTATATTTTTATGGCATTCCTTAAATCCGCTATTTATATTGGTATTAATCTTTAATCTAATCTTATGTCAAATAAATAAAAAGACCTGCCTATGAAAAAAAGAATGCGCGGCATCAGCCGCATCGACTCCAAAAGTACGCATGGATGGTATGTACGCATTTATGCGGACAGCGGCGTTTTCGCTTCCAAGCTGTTTAGCGATCGCCAGTTCGGCGGAAAACAGAAAGCGCTGGATGGGGCAATTATTTGGCGAGACCACAACGAAATGGTTGCGCAATTATATAAGGCGCAACATGCCCACAAAAAAAAACGCGTACCTATCTATCGAAATAAACCTAAAAATAATTCGTCAGGAATTATCGGCGTTCACAAAGTTCATTCGATAGTAAGAGGTAAGGAAGTCGTTTACGTGCAGGCCACATGGCGGGAAAACGGCAAAAGCTGTTCTAAAAAATTTTATGTAACTAAAAAGCGCACTGAGGAAGAAGCCTTCGAACAAGCCGTAGCTTTAAGAAAGCAAAAAGAGGAAGAATTATTAGAGGCCTGGCAGTCGGCGCAAGAAGAGTAATGCTTTATACGGCTTTCATCCGCCCGCAAATTTTTTATTAGATTCTTTTAGCAAGGCGGTTATCTCGCTTAAATTCCGTTAAACAGTGCATTCAGGTACTCATACGCCTTTTGCGCCAATTCTTCAGATACGTATAAATCCACGCCCTGCACCGCCCCAGAAGAAGCAGTTCCCAATATACCTACATCGGGAGATTTTAAAACGCATGGGATATGATTACGCTCCAATAAATCCTTAGCCTGTTCGGCAAAGGCGCGGTTTGGAAAATTTTTAACCATTATGATACGATTCATTAAATTTCCTTTCTTTTGCCAGGAATGCTTAGTCCCAAATAATCAGCTAATAACCGGAATACCTCTGTGGCCTTTCCTTGTAAAAATACATCGCTGATGCTGCGCGTATAGTTCGTTTCTTCAACATTGACTTCGATGATTTTGCAGCCCTTGTCTTTGGCCATAGCCGGCACCAAAGAAGCGGGCATGATTTCTCCGGTAGAGCCAACAATTATGAATATATCGGCATGATTGGCTTCATAATACGATTGCTCTAACGGTTTTTGTGGAATAGCTTCGCCGAAAAACACAAAATCGGGTTTCAACAATCCTCCGCACTGCGGACAAAGCGGCGGCAATTCATCCAAATTCGCCTCTGAGGCGAGTAGTTCTCCATGGCATTGTGTACAGACGAGCTGGCGCGAGTTGCCATGATATTCATATACATTTTTACTGCCGGCTTCCTGGTGCAGATAGTCAATATTTTGCGTGATCACGGTTTGCAGTAAATGTTCTTTTTCCATCTCCGCCAATACGTAATGAGCGGCATTAGGACGCGCCCGGCCAAAGAAATCGTAAAAAATTTCTTTTATTATTTGCCACGACTCCAAAGGATGACTATGGAAATAACCTATGTCCAGATATTTAGGATCGTATTTGCTCCACAATCCGTTTGGGCCGCGAAACGGCGGAATGCCGCTTTCCACCGAAATACCGGCGCCGGTAAAGGCCACAATACGTCCGGACTGAGAAATGATCTGCGCAGCTTGGCGGATTAGTTCACTGTTCATTTGCCGGTAACTACCTTCATGGTTTTATAATCCAACTCCGACCCCATGGCGCTGTGCGGGATGGAATAGACGCCCAGTAAAATAACCGTCGCCGCTACCACATACCAACGCGCATGATGTTGTCCTTTTTTATCTATAGCCGCTAAAGCTACCAGCCAGCCGAGGATAGCTAACAGGGTTTTATTATCGGTTAAATCCCAGCCGAAAGGAACGCCGGTCCAGTAAGCGTCAAAGGCAAACTTTTGCACCAGGGGGCCTAAAATCATCCCGCCGATAAACAGGGCAAGAGCCGCTAGCCAGGCATATTTTTTAATTTTATTGCCGTTAACCAGCGCTTCCAATCCGGCGAAAGTGGAAAGGAGCATGGCAAAAAACATAAAAAAGATATGCGGAATTAAAACGCCCGCGGGCACAGCGCCTTTATAGCGGATAACCACGCTTTTTGCTTTAGGCAGTGAATAATTCTTTCCTTGATGGCTGAGCAGTACAAAATATTCCAGCTTGCCGGCCGGCGGTTGATGCGGCAGTTCCCACTTGAGTTGGCCGGCATCAAATTGCATTGCTTGTTTAAGCCAATCGTCTCCGCTTTTATAGCGCCGGTAAACGATGTGCCCGCTGAAAGTTGTGTCGGGCACATCCAAAACCACAAGCGCGCCGCCTTCGCCTCCGTGGCTGCGCGGAAGATGATACCTGATTTCGTGACCAGCCACTGCAACCGAACCCTTTACCGGATAGGTAGGCCCGGTTAATCGCTGATAGATAGCAGCGCCAGCTGTAATGAGTATGGCTAACAGCCATCGCAACCATGTCTTGTTCATACAGAGTCCTTTCCTGGTTCCGATTAATTTTCACTCACAGTAAGTTCAGTTAAGCGGTTTATTTCTAAAGAAACCTATGAAAAAATAATAATTCTTCCCAAAATGTTATTCCGCACTTGATGCGCCACGAAAGTGGCCCCTTTGGCACCGCTTTTCCCAAAGGGAGCGCTTCGCGCCGCGGGAATGACAATTTGAATGATTATTTCAAAGGTTTCTCTAAAGATAATTCAGCCGCCTGTATGGGGCAAAAAAAGTTTATTGTATTTTGCAACTTTTGAGGAAGGAATATCATTTGAAACCTTTGGAAAAATCCATCAGCGCAGGTTTTTATATGTTCCCTTTTTTTAATGGTTGAGTCTGCTCTAAAAACCAGTTTTTGTCATTTCGAACGCAGCGAGAAATCTTATATCCTCAATAAAAACAATGGATTTCTCGTCGCTTTGCTCCTCGCGGCAAAGGCCGTCCCGTTTTCCGCCACGGAGTGATCCCTACGGGAAAGGAAACACTTCGTGGTGGGAAAATGACAGTGAGAGACTTTTTTAGAGTGAACTCATGGTTCATAAACGCAACAAGAATAGTCGCACTAAGTTTAAGTTGTTTTTAAAGTTATCTCCCTCTCTCCCGTTCCCTCTCCCAAACTTGGGAGACGGAAGTTGCCCCGGTAGTGGTGGCTTGCGCCAAGGGGTGAGGGCAAATAAAACTTAATTTTTCAACGGTTTCCATTTCTAAAACCAAAAATTAGCATCCTAAACAAAAAATCATTACTTTTGCAACAAGAGTATAAATCATCATTAAAATCCCGGAGTTCAAATGAGCAATACTGTAAACGCCGTTCCTCTATTTCGCGCCCATCCCTGGCATGGCGTAGATATGGGCAAAGACGCGCCTGAAATTGTAAATGCTTACATCGAAATGCTGCCCACCGATACGGTAAAATACGAACTGGATAAAGAATCCGGCTTATTGCGCGTGGACCGCCCGCAAAAGTTTTCTTCCATGCCGCCCATGTTGTACGGCTTTATTCCGCGCACGTATTCCGGCTCCAAAAGCGCCGAATACTGCAACAAGAAAACCGGCCGCAACGATATCATCGGCGACGGCGACCCGGTGGATATTTGTGTGCTGACCGAACGTCCCATTTCATCCAGCAACATCATTGTTCCGGCAGTGGTTATCGGCGGGTTCCGCATGATCGACAATAACGAGGCTGATGATAAGATTATCGCTTACATTAAAGGCGATATGGTTTACAGTGAGTGGGAAGATATCGCCGATGTGCCGAAAAAGCTGACCGAGCGTTTGCGTCATTATTTTTTAACGTACAAAGATATCCCCGGCGATGAGAAGCATCTGGCGCAAATTACGCATATTTACAATAAAGAAGAGGCCTACGAAGTCATTCGCCGAGGCAAGAAAGATTATAACGAAAAATTCAAAGTTTGAATCCTAAAAAAATATATGAATTTTTCAGACGGCAACGATGGAACAGGGAATTAAGTAATTTCCTGTTTTCGTTATTTATGAAAAAAGAGAAATTAATTTCCGGATAAAGTTTCAAGTAATACGGGCCTCGACGCAGAACATTTTCTCATAAATTGAGTAAAATCGCAGAAAGGAACAAGCTGTTCCTTCAATGACGCATTTAACCACTACAGTGTGGAAGAAATACTATACGATTCCCGGCTTAAATTCTAAACATCAAATTTTAGATATTTTTGCGATAAATCTATTTCTGAGTCTACTCTAAAAACCAGTTTTTGTCATTTCGAACGCAGTGAGAAATCTTATATCCTCAA
>CAZIBE010000053.1:0-27217 GCA_964536685.1 uncultured Calditrichaceae bacterium
AAGGAACCACTTCGTGGTGGGAAAATGACAGTGAGAGACCTTTTTAGAGTGAACTTATCTATAGATTCCCGCTTTTCCCAAAGGGAGTGCTTCGCACCGGGGGAATGACAACACGGGCTATTTTTTTTCAAAGGTTTCTCTTTAATTACTTTTTTAATTCAGAATCTGGAACATGAATAATGATAGATGAATACGGATTTTTAAAATATAAACCGTGTGTTCTTTAAATTTCGAGTTCCAGGTTCACATTTTTTTAATCTGCCTCAACCTTTAAACATCGTTAACTGTTTGATTGTTTTCCTGCTATATTAGTAATTGCAGCGACAATTATCAATTATTTTAAAGCGCCTGAGTAAAAAAAAAGCCCCGTACAGGACGGGGCTCGAATATCTTCAGGATAGTTTTTTACAGTACCAGCATTAGTCCCATGGCAATGGAATTGTATTTGCCGATGGTATAATCCACATGGGCATTTACCACTAAAAATGTGAGGCTTACACCTACATTGTAACGCAAAGCATTTTCCCCGTCCACCTTCACTTTGCCCAGAATGGATGTCGCCAAGAGTTTTTGGGTGTCAATAGTAAGCTGCGAGTTGTCGTAGCCGATGCCGCCGTATACATCAATAGGCATAACGGGAATGGAAGCGGACGCCTGAAAATTCATACTAAACGTTCCGGCATCCAGATAGTCGCCCAGAGTGAATTTATGGTAGCCGGCCTGCACGCCAAAATCGATGGGAAACATGGGGATGGGAATCAAGCCGGAAAGCTCGTATTTAAGCGCGCCGCCGTACACGGTAAGTTTGCCGATATTATTTATATCGGTAGTTACAAAGCGGGCGGTGGCCTCTAAATTGGCCAACAGTCCCACATTGGCCTGCAAGACGGGCAAAGCAAATTTATCGGTTTCAATACCCCCAACGGGCGTCAAGCTGGGATCGTTTATATTAACTGGATTTGATTTACCAAAGACAGTTGGTACTTCTCCTTGCCCCGGAACCGGGCTAGTGAAAGCAAGAGCTTGGTTGGGCAGGGGGATATAAACCGCGCTGACGCCCACATCAAAACGCGGAAAAGTTTTGGAATAGCCGCGGTGATACATGGCGCCGCCTAAAGCGGTTCCCAAAGCGGTGGAAAAGGGCTGCATATAACCTTTAACGTATGCTTCACCGTAATTTTCAAGAAGCAGGTTTTTTAAATAATCATCCACATTTTGTCCCTTGACGACCAACGGCTGTGCCATAAGCGCCAGCATAAAAAGCAAAACGGTTAACTTCCTCATAACGCCTCCTTAACTAATTCTTCACCTTAAATGTATTAATGAATCTCTTGGAATATGTTAATTCTTTTTCTGAAAGAGCTTGATTTACAACACAATTGTTGCCTGTTTCCGGCCAACTGTCGATAATATGCTGAGATAATTGAATCGGATCAACCTCTTTTTGAAAAATATCGTACAAGGAAACGGCATTGCTTTCCAGCCATTTTCGGGCTGTATTTTTTTCATCTGTTTCGCCGTTTAAATACTTCCAGATTAAATTTTGCGTGGAATCCAGTAAAATGGAGCCATGCTGTAAAAGCACATTACCGAAAAGACGCTGAGCGCTGCCTACCAGTTTTTTACCGTCATATTTAATTTCGGCAAAGGCCGGGCGGTTAAAACAGGCAAAGGTTTTCACCCCCTGGTTTAAATAATTATCGCGTTTCACTGTCGTATGTAATTCAACCTGATACCCTAAATTATTTAGGGCATTAGCTAAAATTTTATGAAATTCCAGATAGATGCTCTGGTGGGAGATGCGTGTCAACGGGGCAATTAAACTATAGGTTAGTTCGTTCGCATGAAAAATGGCGCTCCCGCCGGTGGGCCGTCGTACCAAATCGAATCCATCCTGTTGCAGCGCTTCATGTGCTACCTCAGTAAGATCCTGATGTTTACCCAGAGACAGGCAAAACGGATTCCATCCGTAAAACCGTAGAATGGCTGAATCTTCAGCGGCAAAAGTGGTGGCCAGGTAGTAATCGATTGCCATATTTTGCGCGCCGCTAAACCGTTGGTAAGCAATAACGCGCAGTGATTTGAAGGGCAAATTAGCGGATAACACCGCGTTCGCTCTCCTTAAGAAACTTCAGCAGATGCTCGATTTCCGGAATTTTAGGCAACGAGTTTTCCACCTCGATAAGGGCGTCCTTAAAAATCAATTTGCTGCGGTAGATGATTCTGTAGGCTTTTTTAAGAATGCTAAGCGTCTCGTCAGAAAAGCCGCGACGTTTAAGCCCTACTTGATTCAGTCCGCCAAAAGTCAAGGGCTCGCCCATGGCCAGAATGTACGGCGGTACATCCTTAGGCACACGATATCCGCCTCCGATGAACGTGTGCGCGCCGATACGAACAAATTGATGAATGGCTGTCATGCCGCCCACGCCCACATAATCTTCAATTATTACATGGCCGGCCATGTTAACCGCATTGGCAATGACCACATGATTTCCTATCTGGCAATCGTGGGCAATATGGGAGTAAGCCATTAACAGACAATTATCTCCCACTCTGGTATAATAGCTGTGTGAAGTGGCGCGGTTCACCGTAGCGTATTCGCGAATGGTCGTATTATCGCCAATGACTACAAAAGTTTTTTCGTTTTCGAATTTCAAATCCTGAGGCTGCGTTCCAAGAACGGCGCCGGCGCTGATCCGGCAATTGTTGCCAATCGTCGTACCGTCGGCAATAATCGCATGAGGTCCGATTTCCGTTTTGTCGCCAATCTGCACTTCTTTTTCAATTATGGCAAACGGGCCGACGACCACATCCGTTCCCAACTGCGCTTCGGGATGTACCACGGCGCTTTCATGAATTTGTGTCAATTTGATTCCTCTTAATTATCAACCACGGCGGCCATCATTTCCGCCTCACAGACTAATTCTCCCTTTACGTACGCTTTACCGGTCATCTTAAACGTTGTCCGACGATTTTTCAGCATATCCAGTTCCATCACTAATTGATCGCCCGGCTGAACGATTTTTCTGAAACGCACGTTATCGATGCCCATAAAAAAGACCAATTTATTTTCAACGTCGACTTGTTCATTCAGGAGTAATATTCCGCCAACCTGAGCCATGGCCTCAACGATTAACACGCCCGGCATCACCGGTTTCTGGGGGAAATGCCCCTGAAAAAACGGCTCGTTAGTGGTTACATTTTTAATGCCCACGGCGCGTTTTTCGGGCTCCAGCTCAATTATGGCATCAACCAGTAAAAAGGGATAGCGATGGGGCAATATCTTTTTAATGGCGTTGATGTCAAACACGACGCCCTTGGCGCTGACATCCTGATATTTGCGCGTGAGGCTTTGTTTTTTGTAGTAATTACGTATCTGCCGGGCAAATTCGATATTATTCAGATGGCCGGGCCGCGCCGCTAAAATCTGCGCTTTGATGTTTACGCCGACCAGCGCCAAATCGCCGATTAAATCTAAAAGTTTATGACGGCAGGGCTCGTTTTTAAAACGCAGGGTTTTATTATTTAAAATGCCGTTGCTGCCCAATTCAACATCTTGGTCAATCTCAAACATTTTTTTGAGATGATCGATGTCGTCCGTATTTAAATCGCGATCTACGATGACGATGGCCGAATCCAAATCGCCGCCTTTGATTAACCCTTGTTCGGCCAGCATTTCCACCTCGTGCAAAAAGCAAAAGGTGCGCGCCGGGGCAAACTCGGAAATAAATTCCTTTTCCATGGAAAAGAGTCCGGAGTGCTGGCTGCCCAGCGCCGGATTTTTGTAATCGATCATCACTGTGATGCGATAATCATTCGTAGGCAACGCGGCATATTCGATGCCCTTTTGTTCGTCGGAGTAACCCAGCGGTTCCTCGATGACCACATATTCTTTAATAGCATCCTGTTCTTCGACGCCGGCCTCTAACAGTTTATTGACGAAAGGCATGGCCGAACCGTCGCCGATGGGCGGTTCATTGCCGGAAAGCTCAATAAGAACGTTGTCGATTTCCAGCCCGGCCAGCGCCGCCAGTACATGTTCCACGGTGTGTACTTCCACATCGCCAACTTTTAAGGTCGTGCCGCGCAGGCTGTCCAGTTCCCCGTCCTCAGCAACATATTCAACCAGCGCCGGAATTTCCGGCGCGTTCTTGACGTCGGTACGCAGAAAACGGCGGCCGTAATTAACCGGAGCCGGTTTAAACGTTATGATTGTTTCGTTGCCGGTATGCAATCCCCGGCCGCTGTAAGACACTTCTTTTTTAATGGTTCGTTGATTCTTGTCCATTACCTCCCCACCGCAATTCGTAGTTTTAAACGACTATTCTTTGTTGTATTTTTTTCGTCGCAGGATAAAAATCGAAAAAATATAATATCAGGGAAACGCCGGCTATCCCTTTTTTAGTTCTGCTATTTCTTTCTCAAGTTCATGCACTAACTTAACCAGCTCAGGAAGCTTTCTTAGGCTTACGTCAATACGTTTTCTTAAAGATAGAGGAACAGCCGGTGTGCCAAAGAGCACGGCGCCATCTTCCACATTTTTTGTAATTCCGCTTTGCGCAGCCAAAACGGCGTTATCCCCTACTTTGATGTGTCCGGTTACTCCCACCTGCCCGCCAATAGTAACATGCCTGCCTACCGTTGTGCTGCCGGCTATACCGCTTTGCGCGGCCATTACCGTGTGTTCGCCGATGGTTACGTTGTGGGCTACCTGCACCAAATTATCTAACTTAGAACCCTGTTTTATAACGGTCGAACCCAGCGTGGAACGATCCACTGTGCAATTAGCGCCGATTTCCACATCGTCTTCAATTATCACGTTGCCAATCTGCGGGATTTTTTCGTAGCGCCCTTCGTATGGCGCAAATCCAAAACCATCGCTACCGATTACACAGCCGTTTTGCAGAATCACGCGGTTGCCAATGGTGCAAAATTCCCGGATAGAAACATTGGGGTAAATGATGCAGTCATCTCCAATGTGCACGTCTTTGAGTATGATTACGCCCGGATAAATGACTGTATTGGAGCCGATAACCGCTCCCGGCCCAATATAGGCCAGCGGCGCCACGCTGGCCGTCGGATGCACTTTTGCGGAAGGGTCGATATAGGCCTTTTTCGACAGACCATGTAAATACCCGTGCACCGGCTTATCATACAAGCGCAGCACAAGCACAAAGGCGACATAGGAATCGGCCACAACCACGTGGGGAATCGATACGTCTTTAAGCGAATCATCCACAATCACGGCACTAGCCTGCGTGGTACTCAGATAGTGTTTGTATTTAGGATTGGAGATAAAGGTAATTTCGCCGGGACGAGCCTCTTCGATTTTCGCAGGCCCGCTGATTTCCATATCTTCCGGCCCGACGAGGCGGCCTCCGATCCGCTCAGCAATCTCTTTTAAGGTCATGGAATGGCTCTATTTTTTACCGCCGACGCCTTTATTCAATTCTTCAATAACGCGATCCGTGATATCGTATTTAGGCAAAGCGTGCACCAAAGCGCCGGAAGATGCGTCAAAAATAAAATCGTATCCTTCATCGTCACCGATTTTGGAGATTAATTTATTTATTTTGTCAATAATCGGTTGAGTGAGTTCCTGGCTTTTTTTGTAGAATTCGCCTTGAGGTCCTAATTTTTCATATTTGAATTTTTCGATCTGCATGGCTTTATCCTGAGCGGCCTGCATTTTTTCCTGTTTTTTTTCAGGGCTTAACAGCAAACTCTGCGAATCGATTTCCTGAAGCATGTCATTGTATTCTTTCAGCATTTTCTGATATTCTGCGTCGTAGCCACTGCGAATGCCTTCCAGTTTATTCTGTACATCCTGAAACTCCTGATATTCAGATAAAATACGCTGAGACTGAACAAAACCAAACTTTTGCGCAAATACGGGAATGCTCATTAATAAGAGCAACACAGCTACCATACTCAGATTACGAAACTTCACTATAAACCTCCTTCAGAATATTAATTTCGAGTAATTTAAACAAGTTTTAATATAAATAATTTTTTAGAATCGACCAAATTGGAAATGCACTTTCCATTTGCCGGAACGCTGTCCGTACTCATTATAATAATCAAAACCGTAGCCAAAATCGATGCCGATTATGCCGATCATCGGCATAAACAAGCGTACGCCGGCACCCACGGAACGGCGTAAATCGAAGGGATCGGTCTGGCTTACATCGCGCCAGGCGTTGCCGGCCTCGGCAAAGATCAAACCGAAAATGGTCGGATTAGGGGCGATGGGAAAGCGCAGCTCAAGGGTGTTCTTAACCATCGTCTTGCCGCCAAAGGGGCTCCCTCTGGAAGTCAACGGGCCGACCTGGCCGTCATCGTAACCGCGCAATCCCTCGGAAAAGCCCAGGCCGCTGCCGCCTAAATAGAAAAATTCGCCGTAAAGGATATTGGTATCCTTGTACAAGGATTCCAGAACGCCGATTTTATTATGGCTGTAGAGCACCAAACCAAAAGGCAGCGGTACAAACCACTCTGTAGAAAAAATGCCTTTAAAAAAGTCCTGATCTCCGCCCAACGGACCGCCGGAAAGTTCCAGACTCAGCGATTGCACCGATCCACGTGAGGGAAACTCGGGATTATTACGGCTGTCGCGTGTGATGATTTGCGTTAAACTGATTTGCTGGCTTTCGCCCGAAGAGCCGTAGTAGCGCTGATATTGATCGGCCAATTCAGCGTCGCGTATGTTGGAAATGCGCGATTTGGCGTAACGCAAAATCCAGTCGCCGCGAAAATAGTTATCGGGCCAGTAAAACCGGCGCCCTAAATGAATAGACGCGCCGCGATCGTTTTGATCCCATGGATAATACCCGCCGCCGCGTCGCGTGTCGAATATGCTAAATCCGCCTAAGGTGGGCGTATCGAACATCCATGGTTCGGTAAAACTCAGGGAAATAGAACGATAAATGGTACCGAACTGCCAGTCAAAGACCAGGCGCTGGCCATCCCCGCCGGATAAAGGATGGGCTAAAGAAAAATTGTTAAAGGTCAGCCCGATGCTGCCAATCAGACCGTCGCGTTCGCTGTAACCGGCGGACATGTTGGCCATATCGGTGGATTTTTCCTCGACCTGGATGAGCAGGTTGACATTTTTATCATCATTCTCCAAAAGACGCACATCCGGCTTGACATTGGCAAAATAATTCAAAATGGTTACATCGCGGATAGAACGCTCTAATTTACTGCTGTTGAATATATCTCCGGGATGGATTTTAAATTCGCGGCGAATCACCTTTTCATTGGTCTTGTCGTTTCCTTTGATGACAATTTCCTTAACGCGCACCACATGCCCTTCGGTAATCTTAAAATGGATATTGAGTGTATCTTTGGCTACCGGAATTTCTTTGGGCTGAATATTAGCAAACAGATAGCCCTGATCGTAGTACATTTTCTGCATGCGGTCGCGCAGGCCCTCATCATACTTTTTCTGATCGTATAAATCGCCTTTGTTAATATCCAGTTGATTTAACAACTCTTCGTCGCTGAACAACACATTGCCTTCGAAAGTAATATCACCAAAATAGTATTTGTTGCCTTCATGCAACCAAATATCCAGGAATAAATCGGAGCGGTCTTTAGAGTAAGAAATGGAATCCCGTAAAATTTCCGCATCACGGAAGCCATGGTTTTTATAGAAAGCAATGATTTTGCCTTTGTCCTCTTCATACTTTTTGGGATCAAAATCGGCGCTGCGCCACCAGCGGTCTTCCTTGATTTCATCCATGGCGTCTTTTAAGTCGTCATCGTCAAATTCCTTGTTGCCGTGGAAGCGAATCTTTTTAACCTGTACTTCTTTTCCTTCATCAATATTAAGAATCAGATTAACATAGTTTTTCCCGACGTCCACGGTATCGAACTTCACCTCGGCCAGCAGATAGCCTTCCTCGTGGTATTTGTTCAGAAGATTCTTTTTCATACGGGCGATTTTATAAGGCGCAATAACCATACCGCGGTAAGTGTCAATCTGATCCAATACGTCATCTTTGGAAAGCGCGTCGGCGCCTTTTATTTCCACTTCTTTCAAGCGTGGAAATTCCTTAACCTTGATCAAAAGGTCTAAGCCTTCCGCACTCTGGCTGGTTACATACACTTGAATATCCGAGAATACATGCAACGACCATAAATTGCGGATAGCCTGCTGGATATCTTCACCCGTAACCCGTTCGCCGGCTCTAAGTCCGGAGTTAAAGCGGATGGAACTGGCGTCAGAGGTTGAATTCCCTTCGATTGTAATGGAATTGATTTTTATTGATTGCGTTTGCGAATAGCCGAATGCTGTGAACAGAAATAAGAGAAAGAGAATGCTGATTGCGCGCAAGTTTGCCTCCATGTTAAAAAGTAAATGAATGTCTTAATCTGATTTTAAAATCATCTAAATATCGTTTTTGCTGATTTGTTCTGTAATAGCCCATTAACTCACGATCAAACTCCAATTCCAGTAAAACGTTCCGCAAAAAACGGTATTCCAATCCGAATGAATGATTGACATTAAATTCAGGTTGATTACGATTATAGTACGAAACTAACTGGCCGGTGTATGTAAGATATACGTTTTGCGTTAAATATTTCCCTATGGTTAACTCTGAACTTTGGATCAGGAACAGATAATTATTGCTGGTTATGAACGGATTAAAAAACGTATTTGCTCTGCCCACTCCCATACTGCTGTAAAATAAATTTTTGGCAATATTGGAATTTATTCGTACCAAGTCAACCCCTAATCCTTTTTCCAGCGCTTTTTCTATGGGTCTTAGTAACGGATGGATCAAATAGCGTTCCGTAACCGCTCCGCCCACGCTGGTAGCTTTCTCTTTGATATTATTTAAGGAAAAACCCATATAGGCCAGCACCTGCTCCTGACTTTCGCCAATTTGCGGATTAGCCGACTCCAGCTTAAACCGGAAATCTTCCCAGCGACCCTGCTGTTTTTCGGCGCGCGTTTCCTTATCCTGAGCATATAATTTCAGATAAATCGTTTTAGGCGGCGCGCCGACGCTATCGCGCAGCGTGGTCCAGGCGCGGCCGCTAACAACGGGATAGACATCCCATTTGTTAAATTCTACAGAAAACAAATCCACACGGAAAGTCTGATCCAGGTAATCCAGCCGTCCTCTTCTGGAGGTTAATTTACCGATTACCTTAAAACTGCCTTTGTTCAATATTCCCTTAAAATTAAGCCCCGGGCTGCTCTCATCGACAAACAGCTCGGTGTGCACATTATCGATAAAGGCCGGGATATCGCGGTAATAAACCACATCCTCGCCGGAGCGCACGCGCAAATCCCAATCCAGATTGGATAGAAATTCAAGCACAATTGATTTTTTGCCCGTATTTTTGCTCTGATTAATAAACGGATATGTGAGCCGTGCATCGAAGAGCTCTACTTGTCCGTAAACCAGCGGATGCTTCACCGGGCCGGCAAAATAAAAGGCATCGTCTTTCTCTTTGCCGCTGAGATACAAATTGCCAAAATCTTCTTTGGCCATCAGTCCGGGAATATTAAGGCTTAAACCGCGTTTACTGGTTTCCATTTTCAATATGCCAAAATCCAGATCCAGGGATTTAAAATACCACGGTTTTAGCTTTTTACCATTGGCAGCAGTTACATGGTGCACGGTGTTAAGTGTTAATACCTGGCCGTCTACTTCGCTTTGCAGGTTGATAAATTCAACTTTATTCGTACCTTTTTTGAGCCGTATCTGCCCGTGAATATTCTTTACATGCGGGGCGACGGCCGCCATCCATAGTTCGCCGCGATCAAGCTCAGCCAAAGCGCTATTGATTTTAATCCGTTCCACATTACCGCCGATATCCATTGTTACCAGTGAATTGGAGGCGCCTCTCTTAAAAAACGGCACCCACACCGGCAACAAGGCTAAAGCATCTCCTTTAAAGCGCAGATGTAAATCCAAAGAATCTTTAGAGTTTAAAGGCATGGCGCCGTTCATGTTACAATCATAATAGCCGTTACGGGCAATGGTAAAATCATCTATTTTCAAAAAGTGACCGGCGGCATTTAGAAAAACGGCGCTATTCAAGACGGAATCGCTGAAGGCAAAATTAATGGCGTCAAACGGTAATTTGTTAAGCCTGCCGTCGGTGATCAAAGCGCGTACTTTTAATTTGGGCTTCGAAATACGGCCGTCTACTTCAACCGTGTAATTACCAGTTCCGGTTAACCAGTTACTGCCCGGTGAAACAGTCCGCAAAATGTGTTCAAGGTCGACCTGCTTTCCTGTTGCCTGGCCGGAAATGCGCTTTGACTGCCAGTCAACGTTGCCATAGGCGCTTAGGAGCGGTAAGTTATTTAAACTTAGTTGCAGAGAATCGAGCGTAAAATTCTGTAAATCGGATTTAAAACCTGCATAGGCCTGGTAGTAGCCCACATCATTCAAAATCATGCGTTCCATTTGCAGCCGCGCTTCCACCTTTGGCCGCTGATAGCTGCCGGCAAATTCGACCTGTCCGTTCAGAAAACCCTGAAATTTGTGGTCTACAGAAAAAGCAGAATCGCTGAAGCTGTTAAACAAGTTGAAATCGTTAAGTTCGATAGCGCCGTTCAGTTTCCCTTTTTGCACTAAATCCATATTCATCTGAACATCAATGCCCGCGGGGAAGTGCGCTTTACCGCTAATAAGACGATCGCTCAGAACGAAATCATAAAAACCTACCAAATTCTTTATTTCCAGAGAGCCTTTGATTTCTTTTTGTGCCGAAAAGATATGATTCATCGTGGTGAGTAAACGTAAATCATTGGTCTTTTTCTGCTTATCGTGCAGAACAACCATTCCTCTTAAACTTTGCAGTTTGCCGCTCAACTCCAAATCACTATCAAAGCGTGAGAGAAATTTGGTAAAAATCGATCCGGTGCCGAAAATATGCCAGGGAAAGTTCTGTATTTTAATCAGCTTGACGGCAAAATCATCCAACGGCCTGTCAAGCGCCATCGATATTTGAAAATCCGGTGAAGTACAATAGTGAGAATTTATCATTATCCGGCGGTTCAAAGCCCCGCTTAGCGAACCGGACATGGCCAGCAAAGTATCTCCGGGTTCTTCCATCAGATAGTTCCATGCCCCGGCAAGTGATTTTTGTCCGATAGCGTAGTTTAAGTTCAACGACAGCGATTGATTTTTATCGGAGATACGATCTAAAATCAGATGTTCTGTGTTTTGTTTTTGTGCGTTAAGCTGTAAATGTAAGATTTTGCCGCCATAAACCAGCTTCCCGCTTCCGGCTAAAAGAAAGCCATAGGTTTTTGAAGTAAAATCGAAGGAAGATTTATCCTCTTTTTGCCAGTCAAAGTTTATGTTTGTATGACTCAGATATGGCATTTGTTTAATCTTCAATTGCGCGGAATTAAGCCGGCCGTTTATTTTGTTGGTTTCAAAATCTGCGTTTAAAACCAAATGTAAATCCATATCAGTAGACGCTGGCACTTGAAACGGCAAGAACTCCGAAACTGAAGCTAAATTCAGCGTGGTAAAATATATTTCCGCCTGATAAACAGGACGCATGACGTTATCCGACGAAAAGGCAAACGTAAAAGGAGTTTCAAAATAATCGCCCTGACCGTCGTTAACCGTTAACAGATTATCATGTACTTGTGACGTAAAATTTATTTTATGAATTATTTGATCTTTATAGTTCAGGTGCAGATCTTCCACGTTTATATCACCCGAAAACACAGTACTAAGCGGATCAAGGGCATGATTTTGAAAGGTTATATCCGCATTCACATTCCCCTGATAGATGCGAAGTTCTGGCGGCAAAAGCGGCGTCGGTGTCTGCGAAAGATCAAAATCGCTTAGCTTAATCTGCCCGAAGATATTTTTTTGGGCCAGCTTAAAATCACTGCTTAATTCAAAATTAGTATCGCCCGAAGCAAAGAGGCTGCCTTTTACATTAAGGATAAAATGTTTATTCTGTTTCGATTCCAGCGTTCCCCGCAAATTTTGGGACACAGCGTAATAGCGACGCAGCGAATCCTGCCAGATAATTCGTCCGCCCTGAATATAGATGGTATTTATAGAGCGAATGCCGTAGAGCTGCTCAAAGAAAGATTCAAACTTTTGAAATTCTGTAGAATCATTTTCGCCGGGTGGATTGTTTTTCATTAGCGCTGAGTTTAAAAGTAAACGCGGCTCATCCAGTACGATTTTATCGACCGCTACTTTGGGGTTGGTGGGATGCATGATAAGTTCATGCAGTTGAAAATCAAAGGAAACATTTTTTATCAGCAGGGTCATGGATTCGTTGCGCGTAGAGATTTTAAGATTACTCAAATCAAGCGAGCCTAATCCTACGGAAAAATCTTCCACTTCCAGTTCCGAAATATTGCCGTCCATTACCTTGGGAATTAGCCATTGTTTAAAGGAACTGTCCAGCCCGGAAATTTTAAGAATATATGGAAGAGCGGTTATGAATATCCCCAGAATACTCAGAACCACTGATAGTATCAGGATTAAACGTTTCATGTTTTATGTTTTACAATCGATTGTCAGTTTTAAAACTAAGTTTAGCTTTAAAACTGAATTACGTCTATTGAGTTCCAAAAACCTCCAAAATCAACTCCTTAATGGCGGCATTAAGGGCAGAGGTTAAGTGAACTTTGGAATATCTCTAAAGTCTTAAAAAGTAACAAATAATCAATGGAATGTCAAAGTTTTAGGAGTTGTTCATTGAGGCAGTGTATTTCTCCGGATGCTCGGTCAGCACAGAATGACACGGCAATTTCATCTTATTTTCATTATCCATTATTCATTCTCACCTAAACAAGCCTTCTTCCCCGGGAGAGAGACAAGCGGGAAACAGCAACGCCCCCCAAATAGCCCCCTTGGGGGACTGCGCCGCATCCGCGGCGCAGAGGGGTCGTATTACGCCCTTAAGTATTTTCCATTCCGGATTTCCACTGCGTTTCGTGGAAATCCCGTCCGGGGGCACGGGCATGTTCCGTTTACCCTGCTCCCTGCCCTTCCCCGGTCCGCGGGGAGGGGCGTCCGTCGGCAGACGGACATGACGCTGCCTATTCTTTCAACTGTCCGGCAACGATTTCGGCGATGTCTTTTACGGCCACATCGGATTCCAGTTCATTGGCCGCATCATGCATCATGGTCAGGCAGAAGGGACAAGCCGTGCCGAGCATTTCTGCCCCGCTCTGCTGCACTTCGGCAAAACGTTTACGGCGAACAGCTTCCTCTCCGGTTTCCTCTTCCTTCCACATCTGTGCGCCGCCGGCGCCACAGCAAAAGCTGGACTGATGGGAATTTTCCAGCTCCACAAAATCAAAGCCCAGGCGCTTTACATCGTCGCGGGGAGCGTCATAAATATGGTTATGGCGGCCCAGATAGCAGGGATCGTGAAACGTGAGCCGTTGGTTTTTCTTTCCGGAATCTAATTTCAGCTTGCCCTCTTGCATCAATTGGTCGATGAACTGCGTGTGGTGGATGACTTCGTAGTCGCCTCCGAATTGCGGATATTCATTTTTTAGCGTGTGCAGACAATGCGGACAGGTAGTAACAATCTTTTTCACTCCGGCCTGATTCAACGTTTCAATATTGCCTTCGGCCATCATGGAAAACAAATATTCGTTTCCGGCGCGCCGGGCGCTATCGCCGGTACAGCTTTCTTTATTGCCCAAAACGGCAAAGTTTACGCCGGCATGATTTAGTATTTTAGTGAAAGCACGGGCAATGTTTTGCCCACTTTGATCAAAAGCGCCGGCACAGCCCACCCAATACAAAATATCGAAGTCGGGATTTTCTTCAACGGTTTTTACTTGCAGGGAACTGTCCTCCTTAGCCCATTGCAAGCGATCCTCATTCATATTCCAGGGATTGCCGTTGCGTTCCATACCGTTAAAGGCAATCTGTAATTCTTTGGGAAAACGGCTCTCTTCTAGCACCAGATGTCTGCGCATATCGACGATGCGGTCTATGAATTCGATGGTTAACGGACAGGCATTTTCACAAGCGCGGCAGGTGGTGCAGGCCCACAGAACCTCTTCCGAAATTACATTACCCACCAGCGGATCGTGAGCAGCTTCCAATTCATCTAATTCTTCGCCGGAATGACTAATAATGAGATTTATGTTTTCGTTGATATAGTGACGCATATCCTCATTAATTTTTTTAGGAGAAAGCAATTTGCCCGTATTAAAAGCCGGACACACCGATTGACAGCGGCCGCATTCCGTACAGGTGTAAACATCAAGTATATCTTTCCAGGCAAAATGATGAATTTTAGAGGCGCCGTAATGCTCGGCATTCTCGATATCGATTGTCGGCATGGGCTCGGGATCTAATCTTCTGAAAAACACATTAAAGGGCGCAGTAATCACATGGAAATGCTTGGAAAGCGGCAAGAAATTCAGAAATATCAGCAGCACCGCCGCGTGGGTCCACCAGCCAATATTTAAAAGAATTTGCGCCGTTTGAGCGGTCATGTGCCAGGATTGAAAAACGCTTCCCATCCAGAAGTTCATCAGCGAAGCATTACTTAAACCCGCGGGGTGCAGAACTTTTTCGGCGCCGTTCATGACGAAGTCGGATAACATGATCAGTAAAATAAAAAGAAGAATAAGGTAGCCTTCCCAGTTGATGGTCAAACGCTTTGGTTTAAGTACCATTCTGCGAAAAAAGGCTACGACAACCATAACAGCAACAATCAGCTCAAAAATATCGCGCATATTATTATAAACGGTTAGCGCCGAGCTTCCCCGGCCAAGAAAGGGAAAATGAAAATTATGAAAGAAACCGCCAATGAGAACATTTGTTGAATTAATCAGCAGAACAACAAATCCCCAAAAAATAAAGGCATGTAAAAATCCGGCGCCTAAAAAATTCCGGTTCAGAATGCGCGTTTGTCCAAGCACTACTTCAATCAGGGAGACAATCCTCTTGCCAATCTGATCGAAGCGATTTTTAGGCTGGCCTTTGAGAATAACTGCGATACGCCGGTACATGAGGTAGACGAACAGCGCCATCATTATAACAAAAAATACGACGTAGCTTACATAGGCTACCATACCATTAGTGGGATGCATCTTATACTTCTCCTTTCCGATAGTGGCAGAAAATTATATAAATAACCGAACTTTTACAGGGTCCTTTCAAATTTTTTAAGCAAGGAGCCAATAAGGCGCGGGCCAAACCCGGTCGCGCCTTTACCTAAATACTCCTGGTGCTTTACATCATAAGCCGTTCCGGCAATATCGATGTGCGCCCAGTTACTTTTGCCAGAGAAATGTTCTAAAAATTTCGCGGCAGTAACGGCGCCTCCCCAGCGTCCGCCGATGTTCTTAATATCCGCCGTCTGGCTTTCTAACTCTTTGTCGTAGGAATCATCCATAGGCATGGGCCAAACGCGGTCGCAGGAAGCCTCCCCGGCCTCCGTAAGCATCTGGCTGAACAGCTCATTTTTGGTAAACAAACCGGCGCGTTTATCGCCTAAAGCCACCACGCAGGCGCCGGTTAAAGTGGCAAAATCAATCATTAAATCCGGTTTATAGGTTTGCTCGGCATAACTCAGAGCATCCGCCAGAATAAGCCGCCCTTCGGCGTCCGTATTGATAATTTCAATGGTCGTGCCGTTATACGCTTTAACAATATCGCCCGGTTTTACGGCTGAACCGCCCGGCATATTTTCTACCGCTGGCACTAACGCCACTATTTTAAAGTTTGGTTTTAGCAGACGCACCGCTTCCATAATGCCGATTACCGCCGCCGCTCCGGACATATCGTATTTCATCTCTTCCATATTGGCGGAGGGTTTGATACTAATGCCGCCGGAATCGAACGTAACCCCCTTGCCAATCAATACCATGGTTTTTTTCGTTTTCTTAGTCGGCGTATAGGCCAAAGAAATTAAAAAGGGCTTTTCCGCACTGCCGCGGGATACGGCCAGCAACGCATTCATACCCAAAGATTTCATCTCTTTTTCATCCAGCGCCTGGATAGAAAAGTGCGAGTCATGTTTAAAATGCTGCTGCACAAAATTTTTCAGCAACGCTGGCGTCATTCCGTTTGAAGGATGGTTGGCCAAATCCCGTGCAACATATACGCCTTCCATGATGGCTTTGGTCTCTTTAAGAATGCGCCGGAATTTAGGCGTGTATTCCGACTTATCGCAAACAAAGATAAAAGTGGCTTTAGGTTCCCGTTTTTTCTTGTCCGACTTGTAGGCATCGAACTGATAGCGCTGGAAATAAACGCCTTCGGCAAACCCACGGATAAAATCATCCAGAGAAAAGCAGATATCACAAATAAGAATGTGTACACGCTGGGCACGCAAATGCCGTTGGCGCCCGGAAACAACACCCCCAATCGTGCGGATAGCATCGGCTGTGTGCTCTTTACTCTCCCCTATCCCAACCAGAAGAATACGTTCGATCGTTGCTTCATTCTGCGGGTAGATCAGCGCGGTTTCTTTAAACTCCCCTTTAAAATCTTTTTTAGCAAAGTACTCTGCAAGAGTTTCCCGCACCTCAGCGGGAAAACGCGTTAAATCTTTTTGACGCTTTTTTACAAAATCTTTATCGAGCAGAATTACAAGCAGATGGGTGTTTAAACCCAAGCGGGGAACGGTGGCAATCTGAAACATAATTTTCCTTAATATTTTTCTGGTATAGCCTTTTGATTAATTAACATTTGCCTTTTTAACGGAGAAAGGTGATCGACAAATAATATCCCGTTAAGATGATCGATCTCATGCTGTAAAACGCGCGCCATCCAGCCGTCAAACCAGGCGCTGTTTTTTTTCCCGTTTTTATCCTGAAAGGTCAGTTTAATGCGTTCCGGCCGCGTTACATCTTCACGAACGCCCGGAACGGATAAGCAACCTTCTTCGATGGTTGTACCGCCTTCTTTATTAGTAATGATCGGATTCACAAAGGCCATCGGGCCGTCGAATTCGCTTTCTTCGATGGGCGTAATATCCACTACCAATAGTTGAATTGACAAACCGATTTGCGGCGCAGCCAGACCGATGCCGTCTTCGCGGTACATGATTTCCGTCATTTCATCTACTAATTCATGAAATTTTCTATCAAATACGGTAACCGTTGCGCCTTTCTTGCGCAATATAGGGTCGCCGATTATACGAACTTTATACATAATGCTTCCCGCTTTTTTCTTTTAGAATCAATTATATAGAATATTCTTAATATACAAAATTAAATGTTCGGACGAAAATTTGAAACGGCTAAAAGAGGAAACAGAGAATAGTAATCCGTTTCCTGTTATCCGTTATTGTTTATTTGTTAAACGTTAAGTGGTTTTGTGCTATTAAAAGCTGAGGGCTGACAGTGTATTGAAATTTTCATTTAATACGGGTTAACAGAAAGCATAAGTTTATTTTAAAGCACTTTGAGCAGCACCTTATTTATTTCTTCAATCGTGAAGGGCTTACTTAAACGGGCCGCAAAGCCGTATTCTTTATAATCGGCTAAAATACTGTCGGTTGAGTAGCCGCTGGCAACGATGATCTTGGCATTGGGATTCAGCTCTTTGATTTTCTTACTGGTCTCTTTTCCGCCCAGACCGCCGCGGATGGTTAAATCTAGAATAAGCACATCAATCGGCGCCTTGGAGCGCAGCGCTTTTTCATATAATTCAATGGTTTCTTTGCCGTCGCCGGCAGTAACCACTTCAAAGCCCAGCATCTCCAAAAAATCTTGCAGTAATTCACGGATGTAGGGTTCATCATCCATTACCAAGGCTTTTTTCCCTTGCCAGTCAACTAAACCCTGTTCATGCTTGCTTTCTTTAACTCTTTGCCGATCGGACGCCGGCAGGTAAATCTCAAAGGTTGTCCCCCGGCCGAGAGTGGACTTAACACGAATCAAGCCGTTGTGTTTCTTGATTATGGCATGTGTGGTAGCCAGCCCCAAGCCGCTGCCCTTCTGTTTGGTTGTAAAATAGGGGTCAAAGATATGAGTTAAATTTTCTTTAGGAATGCCTATCCCGGTATCTGTGCAGGTAATTTTAATATAGCGACCTTCCGCCAAGGGCAAAGCTTCCTCGCCGGCAGAAGAAAGCGAAGGAATATTGTTTGCGCTTATTTTTAACATCCCGCCGCCGGGCATGGACTGCACGGCATTAATAGTAAGATTATTTATCACTTGATTAATTTGCCCGGGATCGGCTTCCACCATCCATAAATCGGCAGGGATATCAAGTTTGCCTTTTACCGTGGAACCGCGCAGAGCAAAATCCACGCTTTCCACTAATAATTCTTTTAAAGAGATGAGTTCTTTTACCGGCTGGCCGCCCTTAGAAAAGGTTAGCAATTGTTGGGTTAAACTGGCGGCATTTTTAGTGGCCTCTTCAATACCGCTGAGATATTTTTCAAGACTTTTACCGCTTTTAGCGGCCATGGCGGCCAGCTGGGCATTCCCCAAAATACCGGACAGAATATTATTAAAATCGTGGGCGATCCCACCGGCTAATAAACCAATGGATTCCAATTTCTGCGACTTTAAAAATTCCTTTTCCAGTTCACGCTCGGCGCTAATATCGCGGAATATCCAAACATATCCGCCCTGGCCTTCTTCCTGCTCTTGCACGCTGGCCCAGCTTAAAGCAATAATGCGTTCCATGTTATGCATTTTATCTTTTAAGACAGCGGTGATAACATGTATATCCGTCATTGATTTTTTTTGCATAACATCGTCTGGCAGATTGATACGCCGCCCATCAGACTCTATATACAGCGCCAGAACATCGTTTATATTTTTAGCTACGGCGATATCCATCGGCACACCGCATAGCTTGGCTGCAGCATTATTCAAAAGAATTACTTTACCGAGTTTATCAGTTCGGACTACGCCGTCCGTGATAAATTTAAGCGTTACGGCCAATTGTTCACGCTCTTTGTGCAGTTCCTTTTGCGTGCGCAAACGTTCGTTCATCTCCCTTTTCAGCAGGCGGTAACTTTCCTGAATATCTTTAGTCCGGTCTTCAATCCTGCGCTCTAACATGGCATTTCTGTTTTCCAGTATCCGTAGCCGCCAGCGAATAAGCGCGTACAGAATCGCCATCACAATTAAGATAAATAAAAAACGCGCCCAGAGCATTTTCCACCAGGGACGTAAAATCTCAAAAGACACCTTTTTTTCAATCACAAAATTCGGATTCATTTGGTCTTTATATAGTATGTGCAGCGTATACTTCCCATCATTCAGATTGGTATAATTTAATGTATATTCATTCTTGATTTCTTTTGGCGCTCTTTCGAATCCTTCCAAATGATAAGTAAATTGCATCTCCTTTGAATCTTTATAATTGATAGCCGTAAATTTAAAGCGCAAATCGCGTTGATCCGGCCGAAAAACAATCTTCTCACGACAAGGAAAAGTGATTAGCGTATCTTTTGCCTGAATGGAGGTAATGTAAAAAACAGGGTTAACTTGCGGGTATTCCAATTTCTTCTGATAGTGTATTAATCCGTCCACGCCGCCGAACCATTGTGAAAATTCGTTTTCATAAAAAAGCGCGCCCATATTAAATTCGCTGGTGATAAATCCGTTCAGATGGTTAAAAACCGTTGTCCGGCCATTTTCAAAATGCAATAAACCACGGCTGGTCAATAGCCAGATATTTGTACTGTGCACCGGCAATACATCCCAAATGGTTCTGCCTATATCAATTATTTTTTTAAGTCTTTTACCGTCCCAATGGTAAAGCCCGTTAGCAGACGGAAAATATAAATTTCCCTCGCGGTCTGTACGAACGGCGTAAAATATTTTCTGTGAATCAGGTACGGCGACTTGTTGCCACTGTTTTGCTTTAAGACGCCATAATCCCTGACCATTGGTAGCCAGCCAAAAAATCCCGCTTTTATCTTTATGCAGTCCCCAAAAGGAATGATAACCATGGTCAAGATTATACGTGATGTCGGATAGCCGGTCATTTTCGATTAAATAAATACGTTTTTTTAGCAAAATAATTATCTTTTTATCGGCCGTGTAAAATATCCGTCGGATAACTATATCCTGAAAAAAATTTGTTATCTTAGTATTCCGGAGACGCCCGTTTTTGAGAATAAATAAGCCATGCGATGTGCCAAGCCAGATTTCATTTTTGATGGGTATAACGGAATAAATGGAATTACTCTTAAAAATTTCGTTATAGCGATCGTATTTTACAATCAAACCATTAGTATATTGATACAATCCGTCATTGGAAGTCCCAATCCATATAATGCCTTTTTTATCTTTTCCGATAGATTTAATATAACTATCGTTTAAACCGTCCTTCTGGCCAAATTGCTGAAAGTTCAAGTCCGGGAAAACCAGCAAACTGCGCAATCCGCCTACAAAGAGAACCCCGTTTTTATCTATCAAAATGCTTTTGGAGAAAAAACTGGCATTGTATTTTAGAATTTCCGTTAATTTTTCTGATTGAAAATGAAACACGCCTCCCGGATTGCTGCGTACATTCATCCAAATGTTTTTAGCATCGTTGCTATACAGATTGGCGATGTACATTTGGGGATATTGTTCATTGATTTTTTGCCCCGTACTTCGGTTTGGGTATGAGAACAAGCCATTCGGCGTGCCTATCCACACCTGACCATTCTGCAACGGTAAGATCGTTCTGATTTCGTTGCTCGGTACGCCCTGTTCTTCTTTGAGGACTTTAATGACCTTTCCTTTTCGGATTACCTGTACTCCGTCACGGAAAGTGCCCACCCAATAGTTTCCTTTGTAATCCTTGGCTGCAGTAATGACCTGCCCCTTTAACGGCTTTCCACCGTCTGCAAACTGCTTAATGGAATCACCGCGAATAACGAATAGGCCGCCTGGTTCAGCGCCTAATAAAATTTCACCGTCAGAAGTTTTTTCAAGAAAATTCAAGAGAGCGCTTTTATTAAGACCCTTTACAAAGACCCGCTCAGCCTTTACTCCATCGATCTCCCACAGACCGTTAATATAGGTAGAAATCCATACTTTCCCATTTTCTCGGGCAACAACGCCATCAACCATCCGGAAGGGATAACCGCTTCCCATATTGTACACTTTGAATTCGTGCCCGTCAAAACGAACCACGCCTTCGTTGGTGGCAAACCAAACAAAACCACGCGTATCCTGGGCTATAGCCAGAACGCTGGACTGCGGTAAGCCATCGTCTACAGTGTATCGGCGATAGGGATAATGCGGATAGAGCGGCGCTGCCGCGAGCTCCGTACAGAAACTTAAAAATATAAAAAGCCCGATAAGGGTTGTCTTATTCATTAATTTTAGCCCATAAAATCTGAAGTTCGAGTTTTTTATTCTGCCCCAACGCGTTCTTTTTTAGTCTTAATCAACACGCTCCTCTCCTGCAGAACTTATGATATTCCTCTGTTTCGTTGGAACCAGGACCTTTAATTATATCGTCCTGTAGGTCTAAATGTTTAAAAAAATTATTCTTTGAAAAATATCTGCTGTTCATTTGTATAATACGAACCGGCCCTTTCTCTCCGGGTTAGGAGTTGAGAGAAAGAATAGGAGCAAGAATAAGAGTTAGCGGTAGAATCAGCGCCCTTTCAGAATCGTTTTAAGATTTCATCCCGTATTTCAGGCAAATCCCCGGAGCCGTTTATTTCGAACCACCGAATACGATCATCTTTTTTAAACCAGGTCATCTGCCTTTTCGCATAACGGCGGGAATTTTTCTTAATCTCTTCCACCATTTTCTCAAAGGAAATGCGGTCTTCCAAGTAGGCTATGACTTCTTTATAGCCAACCGTTTTTAAGGCATTTAACTGTGCCGGATAGCCTTTCTGCAACAAAGCGCGTACTTCCTCTGTCAATCCGCTGTGCAGCATCTCATCCACACGTTGATTGATGCGCCGGTACAAGGCGTTTCGCTCCATGGTCAGGCCGATTTGAAAAAACGCAAACGGCGCGGCCTTCGTCTTTTGCTTATGCCATGCGCTGAAAGGTCGTCCGCTAATACGAAATACTTCCAAAGCCCGCAGAATACGCTGAGGATCGTTCTGGCTGATTTTTTGCGCATAGACCGGATCAATTTTCAACAGTTGATCGTACAAAGCGCCCAAACCGTTTTGGCGCAGCTCTTCATCTAATTGTTTGCGCACGTCTTCATCTTTTATCTGCCGTTCAAAAAATCCGTCTAACAAGGCGCGGATATACAAACCGCTGCCGCCCACGACCAGAGGAAGCTTCTTTCTATCAAAAATTTTTTCCACCGTTTGTCTGGCCTGCTCAGCAAATTGCCCGGCGCTGAAATCTTCATCCGGCGTACAGATATCAATAAAATGGTGTGGAATTTTCTCGCGCATTTGCAGCGGCGCTTTGGCCGTACCGATATCCATGTATTTATAGATTTGCCGCGAATCGGCCGAAATCACCTCTAACGGCAGGCGTTCGGCCAGCAAAAGCGACAGCCTGGTTTTCCCCACGGCAGTAGGGCCTAAAATAACGGGAACTATTTTTTTCATTAGGGAATGCGTTTAAATTTCCGGTCTAATTCTTCCAAATCGATGGTAATAATTACCGGCCGTCCATGCGGACAAAAAAACGGCGACTCACAGGCAAAAAGTTGATCCACTAAATTCTGCATTTCGGCCTGAGATAATTTTTCTCCGGATTTAATAGCGTTCTTGCAGGCATAAGCCGCAGCCACTTTTTCCATGGGATCAAAGGCGCGTAACGGTTCGTTGCGATAATAGTCAATGATATCCAATAATATCTGGGATTCGCGTCCCACCTTTACATCTGCCGGCATGGCTTCGATTACGATGGTATTGCCGCTGAATATTTTTATACTGAAACCAATTTTATTTAATTGTTCGTAAATTTTCTCAAATATCAAAAAATCATCGTACGCCAGAGTAAGCTTTTGCGGGAAGAGCAGTTTTTGTCCGTATGAGGGCTGCCCTTCGCGCAAAACTTTAATGATGCGCTCAAACAAAATGCGTTCGTGCGCCACATGTTGGTCGATGACTACCATGCCACTCTTAATTTCCGATAAGATATAGCGTCGGTGAATTTGCCAGAATTGCACATCCACACTATCCGGTACACCGGCAGGAAGGGCAAATTCCTGAGATTTCTGTCCGGTTTCGGGGATTTTTTCTCCGTTGCCTGTTCCCGGCCGCTCCTGCCCGGCCGGTTTTTCTTCCGGCGTAAAATAGGTTAGGCTGAGCTGCGCTCCGGAGTAGCGCGCCATGGAGCTTTTACGGTGCGCTAATTCGTTAATGATTTCCCGCGGGCGGTCTGCATTGGAAAAATTCTGCTGAACCGCGCTGCCGGAGGGCTGGACCGGCAGAAATTCCGGGACTACGCCTTCTTCATTGAGCGTTTTTTTTATGCTGTTGATGAAAAAATAATACAGGCTGCGATCGTTGGAAAAGCGCACTTCCATCTTCGTAGGATGCACATTAACATCTACCAGTCCGGCATCCATTTCCAGATAAAGACAATAGATGGGATATTCTCCCGGGGAAATCAAATTGGAATATCCCTGAAAAATGGCGTGATTGAGCGCTTTGTCTCTTATAGGACGGCCGTTTAAAAATAAAAACTGATGTCCGCGCGATTTGCGCACCACATCCGGGCGGCTGACAAAACCATGCAATTCCACGCCGCCCAAAGAATTACTAAGGGGCAACATTCCGGCGAAGATACTGGGTCCAAGGATGGCCTTAACACGTTCATCCACGGCGCTGTCCTTTAAATTAAACATTTGCTTGCCTTCCACCCAAAATTCAAAATGGATGTTAGGATAGGCTAAAAAGAAGCGCTTAAGCACGTTAAGAATTTGCTGATATTCGCTGGAATCCGCCCGTAAAAACCTGCGTCGCGCCGGCGTGTTAAAAAACAGATTTTTTACGCTGACGCTGGTGCCGGGATTGGCGGCTGTTTTTACCAGCTGACTATCCTTCCCGCCGTTCAGCCGGTAAATACTGCCCATCTTTTCACTTGTATGGCGGGATTTAACTTCTATCTGGGCCACAGAGGCAATACTAGGCAAAGCCTCCCCGCGGAATCCCAACGTTTCGATTTGGTGCAGGTCTTTGGCATTGGTAATTTTACTGGTGGCATGGCGTTCAAAAGCCAGAACAAGGTCCTCTTCGCTCATGCCCAAACCGTTATCTACTACCTGAATCAGTTTTTTCCCGCCCTGCTCAATGGCAACTGTAATATGGGTAGCCTGAGCATCTATGGCGTTTTCCACCAATTCTTTTACCACTGAAGCTGGTCGTTCAACGACTTCGCCGGCAGCAATCTGGTTAGCCAGATTATCCGGTAATATATGAATAATACTTTTCGGCATTGGATATATTAGTCCGTTTACTTTAAACGTTATTCGTTAAAAATCTTCTGTGGAATATATCAAATTTCTGTTCAGGACAAAAATTAAAAGGTCTGATGTGAATCAATTTTCACTAAAAGAGTTATCTCCTGTCACTCTTTCAAACCGTCTTTTATAGCTTATGATTTTTTTCTCTCTTTCTCTTACTTTTACTCTTACTTTTATTCTTACTTCTTACTCTTACTCTTACTTCTTACTCTTGCTTTTCATTCTATTTTAAAAGAATTTTAAGTCACTCCCATCCTCTCATTTCCTGACACAGGACTTAAGTATAACCTGAACTGCAATTTCTATATTCTGATTCTAAGGAGAGAAAGAGTAAGAGGATTAGATGTACCTGTTGCCTGATACCCAATTGTTATTTCTTAATTTACAGAGAGCAAGAGTATGAGTAAGAGTAAGAGAATTTGACGTACCTGATACTTATCACCTGTTACCTGATATCTGATTCCTAATTACAGTATTTACTGAGAGAAGGAGCAAGCGGATGCGTGAGAACAAGAAATTTTTTCGGAAGATTGAAACCGCTTTTGCGCCTCATAAAACAAAAAAGCGGGAATTAATCCCGCTTTGAGTTTTTAGAAGAATAAGAACATAATAATAATAAACGACGGAATTAAAATCGGCAGTGAGAACTTCAGAATATATCCGAAAAAGCTGGGCATGGGGATGCCGGCTTCTTCGGCAATGGATTTAACCATAAAGTTGGGCGCGTTGCCGATATAGGTATTGGCGCCCATGAATACAGCGCCCACGGAAATCGCTTTAAGATAAGAAATGAACTCCGGATAGGTCTGCACCGCATGTCCGCTAAAAAAAGCGGCCCGGATTTGTTCTTCCGTAAGCCCTAATTTGCCCAACGCCGAATTGAAAAATGTCAGATAGGTCGGCGCATTGTCTAAGAAGCTGGATAAAGTGCCGGTGGCCCAAAAATAGTGCCAGGGCTCTTTGACCGCGCGGATTAAACCGGCCATAGCGCCGTGCTCGCCGGCTTGCAAAATAGCCAGCGCCGGGATGATCGTCATAAAAATACCGGCAAACAGATAGGCCACTTCCAAAATGGGAAACCAGCTAAAATCATTACCTTTACGGATGGATTTACTGGTTAACTTAAGGGATAACAAGCCCATCAGAATAATCCACAAATCGCGAATGATGTTCTGAATAGTCATGTGTACGCCAAGTACATTGATATGTCCTATATGAACCACGCCGCTGAAAATCACTCCGACAATCACACCTAACAAAAACAGAAAATTAAAAGAACCTTCTATTTTAAGAGGCACGGTTTCTTCTTTAGCCACCTGACTAAGGTCTTCCTTACGGTAATAGTACGAATCAAACAGGAAGAGTACTATTAGTAAAATACCGGAGACCGTGGCCATTTCCGGGAACAAGTGCAGCGTCCAGAAGAAACTTACGCCGTGCAAAAAGCCCAAAAACAGCGGCGGATCCCCCAGCGGCGTAAGCGACCCGCCGATATTGGCCACTAAAAAAATAAAAAAGACCACTAAATGGGTTTTATATTTACGGTGGGCATTCGCCCTCAACAACGGCCGGATCATCACCATGGCGGCGCCGGTAGTGCCAATCCAGGAAGCCAGCAAGGTGCCGATTAAAATGATCAGTAAATTGATTTGCGGCGTGCCTTTTAGCGTACCTTTAACTAAAATGCCGCCGGCGATAGTGAATAAGCCCCACAGCAGAATAATAAAAGGAATATAGTCCAGTAAATAAATATGTAAAATCTGATGCCAGGCTACGTGTCCGTAAGCGAATAAAAAAGGTACGGCAAAAAGCAAAGCCCAGGCGGCAGAAATTTTCGGGAAATGATGATGCCAAAAATGAGGCGCTAACAGCGGAAATATGGCAATGGAAAGTAGAATACCTACAAAAGGAATCACCGTCCACAAGGGCAGCTTAGAACCGAGATGCCGTTCGCTTTCATCCTGAGCTTCCGGTTCTGCCGCGGCCGTGGCAGAATCGACCGGCGCTTTTATTTCCGACTTGGTGATTTTTGTGCTGTCATTATGTTGTGCCCGAACTTCAGCCGGATGAAATCCGATGCACAGAAAGAAAAGAAGTAAAAATCCTGCAGGCGCGCTAACTCGAAGAAGTTTGCCCATTTCAGCCTCCGTTTGAAAATATTGTTTAACAAAAAGAATTTGCCCCGGTATAATACTACTGCTGTTTCGTTTTGAATTTTTTTTCTGGAATCCACTACAATGATTTAACTACGAATTATCTATCACTGATGAGGCGATGACGCGGAATAAATTCATTCAGCCATTCATTAATTTCCTCGCGTAATTCGCGGAAGGCGTTTTCCTTATCGTACTTGCTGCCTCTAAATTCGCGCGGATCGGGCAATTCCTTATGTATTTTAGTTGTAGCCAATAGTAAAGTTTTCGCTTTCTCTCTGGCCTCGGCCGAGGTCGTAATGATAATATCAAATTTGGAATGCAAAAACTCATTCATGGAATGTGGTTTTTCCTGTGAAATATCTATACCCATCTCCATTAAAATCTTTTTTACGTTTTTATCCGCTTTTTTAGGATTTATCCCGGCGCTGCTAACATCAATCCGATCGAAGGAAATATGTTTCATTAAAGCTGCAATCATAATACTGCGACAGGCGTTGTCGGAACCTAAAACAAGGACTTTTTTCATCTTGAAATCTCCGCTATCTCTAATCACACTTCAATGTGTCCTAATAATCTGTCACATAAATTACAAATTCTTTTAAATAATTGCTATCTTTTTTACAAGCACTTACGCATCCGCCCTAAATAATGTTTTTTAATTGCCACTATCTTTAGACAGTGGTCAGTAAATGTCACAGAAGTGTTAAGGCTTTAGCCTAACACAGCAACGAG
>CAZIBE010000054.1:0-27172 GCA_964536685.1 uncultured Calditrichaceae bacterium
ACCCCGTTGCTTGTACCAAAAGGCACCCCTTTCGGGGCGGCGGGGTTGTTCATTTTTCTTCAAAAATATATTATTCAGGTTACGGTTGAAAAACATAAGCATAAACATTCCGGAACCTGCTTCTTTTGTGCTACATAAACTTCTTTTAAGCGCTAAGCGTTTGAATATTGAGAAAAGGTAGAAAGATTTACAAATCTAAGTCCAATCGGTAATTTTTTCCCCTCAAAAAAGTAATTTCTTCCTTTTATCTGCTCTGCTGCAGGCATGCCGGGAATTTGCAAATCGATACCGGATTAATACAACTTTATGTAACTACTTTAAAAATAAACAACTAACACAGGCTCACTTTCTTTGTTTCAGACTTTTACACCCCTTTCCCCCCTTAAAATAATTTGTGGCACCGTATTTGTATTTTATCCGGCAAAAGCAAACTCACGAAAGGGAAGTTATGAGGGTTACACTACCGCTTTTAAAGCAGGCGCTCATTGGTCAGTTGGATAAAAATAATGTCATTGCCAACAATCTGGCCAATATCAATACCATCGGATACAAAAAGGATTTTGTCTTTTTCGATGCGCTTAACGAAGAACTTAAAAACCGCAACGGCGAAAACCAGAGCGTCGATTTGTCGCAGGGAGAATTAAAGCAGACCAGCAATCCGCTGGATTTAGCGCTTTCGGGCACAGGCTTTTTTGCCGTGGAGCGGGAAGACGAAACGGTTTACACGCGCCAGGGACATTTTAAGCTGGATAACGACGGCGTGCTGCGCACGGCTGACGGCGGACGGGTATTGGGCGAGAACGGCCCGGTGGTAATCATCGGAAAAGATATTAAGCCTAAAAATATTACCATAACCCGGGAGGGCGAGATTTACGCCGATGATGAATTCATCGATCGCCTGCAAATTGTCGATTTCGAAGACAAAGATCAATTGGAAAAAATCGGTCAGAACTTTTTCCGCGCCAGTTCGCAGGCAGAATCCATAGAAGCGGATCAGGCCGAAGTGCATCAGGGCTTTCTCGAAGGCTCCAATGTAAATCCGGCCGATGAGATGATTCAGCTCATCGAAGTGCAGCGGCAGTTCGAGAGCATTCAGCGCATGGTACGCTCGCTGGACAACGTACTTCGTTCGGCCGCCACTCAGGTAGGCAAATATTAATAAAGGAGAATAGAAATGCTGCGCGCATTAAAAACCGCTGCTTTGGGCATGACCGCCCAGCAGCTCAATGTGGACGTCATCGCCAACAATCTGGCCAATGTCAATACGACCGGCTTCAAGAAAAGCGACATCGAGTTTCAGGATTTATTGTACGAACATATCCAGACCGGCAATCGCGACGGCCGCAAAGGACATGAAAACCCCAGCAAACTGCAGGTAGGTTTGGGCAACCGCCCCATCTCCACTTACCGCTCGTTTTCCGAAGGCGATATTGCTCAGACCGGAAATCCCTTTGATTTAGCCATTAACGGAAAGGGCTTCTTTCAGGTAGAGATGCCCGACGGCACTTACACGTATACGCGCGATGGTTCTTTTAAAATTAATTCCCAGGGCTATATCGTCACCAATTCCGGCTTAAAGGTCTATCCGGAAATTTCCGTACCGGAAAACGCCCACAGTGTTTCCATTAGTCAAGACGGCGTGGTTACGGCCATGCTGGACGGACAAACCGCACCGGAAGAATTGGGGCAGATAGAATTAGTTAGCTTCATGAATCCGGCCGGCCTGATGGCTAAGGGCGGCAATCTGTTCGAAGTATCGGAAGCCTCGGGCGAGCCCATTTTCGGAAATCCCGGCGAAGAAGGCTTTGGCACCGTAGTGCAGGGCTATCTGGAAAAATCCAATGTGGATGTGGCGCAGGAGATGATCAATTTAATCGTCGCCCAGCGCGCTTATGAAATCAATGCCAAAGCGGTAAAAACAGCCGATGAATTGATGGCTATGACCAATAATCTGAAGCGTTAATTATGTCACGTAAACTGATCAACATAGGCATATTAATCGCCATACTTTTAAGCTGGCAAATTTTGCAGGCAGGAAGCGTTGCTTCCGTGGAACAGGCGGTCAAACAAAAGGTGCTGCACTATTATCTAAGGTACTTTAAGGTCGCCCCGCAAAAGCTGCATGTGGATTTTTTGCGCCTGCCATCCGCTTTGCCGTCCATAAATAAGATAGATCAAATTCGCGTAAGCGATCAGCATGGCCGGCTTAAGTTGGGTTATCGCACTTTGTGGGTGAGCTTAACCTACCGGAGCAGGCTGATTAAGAAATTTCCGGTCAGCGTCAGAACCGCTATCGAAAGCAAGGTCTTAGTCAGTAAACAGCGTATTGCCCGCCACGCCAAAGTAACGCCGGCCATGTTCCGCCCGGAAATACGCCTAATCACAGCGGATTGGGATAAAATGATTTTCGACGCCGGGCAAATCGCCGGCTGGGAAAGCCGCCGTGTTATTCCCGCCGGCTCGGCGCTTACAAAGGATTTGCTGCGTCCCGCGCCGCTGGTACATCGCGGTCAGGAACTGCGCGCCGAATTAATCGCCGGCAATTTAGTAGTGGAAGTAAAAGCCATTGCCCGCGATGACGGCGTGCTGGGCGACGTTATTCCGGTAAAAGCTCTGCCGCAGGGGAAAAAATTAAAAGCCCGCATCAGCGGGGCGGGATATGTTGTAATCGAACAGGAGCCGTAACATGAAACACATTTTATTTATCATAAGTTTAGCCGCACTGAGTTTTAGCGCCGGCCGGGCACAAGTGGCACAGTCGCTCTACACGGATATTAAAGCCCATCAAGTGGGCGATGTGCTTTCCGTCATCATCGTTGAAAACGCCAACGCCACCAGGGAATCCAAAATTAACAGTTCGTCCACATCCAGCGCGGCGGTCGGCGCCGAGGCTAAAGGCAATGTGGCCAGCGTACTGCCTTCGGTCGGGGGCAGCGGGAATATCAGTTCCGATTACAAAGGGCAGGACGGCACGCAGCAGAATGACCGCTTAACCGGCCGCATTACAGTGCGCATCGTGGAAAAAACCGAAGGCGGTATGTTTAAAATCAAAGGCGAACGCAAGCTGGGCGTAAACGGCGAAGATAATCTCATGCAATTGGAAGGATTCATCCGTCCGCGCGATATAAGCACTAATAACACGGTTTATTCATACAATGTGGCCGACGCTAAAATTATTTACCGCAAGAGCGGTATTAAAAACGCCATCTTGGCCCCCGGGACAATGACCAAAATGTTTACCTGGCTGATTGGCGGGCTGATGGTTGCCGCCAGCGCCGGATACTTTGCCTTTAAATAAAATAAACGGTAGATAAAATGAAACGACTCATACGATTACTCGGAATTATATTGTTTTTCAGCATGATGCACAACAGTGTTTCGGCCGAGGTGCGCATCAAAGATATCGTCAGTATAGAAAACGCCAACGAATTGTCGCTAATTGGTTACGGGCTGGTAGTGGGTCTCGACGGCACGGGCGATCGTTCGGGCAGCAGACGCGGCGCAGTGTTTACCGTGCAGACCATCAGCAATATGCTGGAACGCTTTGGCATCACAGTTCTAAAAAAGGAACTGCGCACGCGCAATGTGGCTGCGGTAATGGTCACGGCAGGGCTGCCGCCGTTCAGCAGACAAGGCATGCGGTTTGATGTAACCGTCTCTTCGCTGGGCGACGCCACCAGTCTGGAAGGCGGCGTGTTGCTGATGACGCCTCTGCGCGACTCCGGCGGTAGTAACTACGCCGTGGCTCAGGGCGCGCTTTCCGTAGGCGGATTTAATATCGAAACGGCCGGCGGCGAACGCGTAAAGAAAAATCATACATTGGTAGGGCGTATCCCCAACGGCGGCTATCTGCAAGTCGATCCCCCCAATCAGGATTTTGATCTCGGTAAACCGGTGGGCCTGCATTTGCTTAAGCCGGATTTTGTAACCGCCAAACGCATTGCCCAGGCTATAAATCTCAGCCTGAGCAGTAAAGATTCTACAAAACAGTATTTTGCCCAGCCGGTTAGTCCGGGACTGGTGGAACTGCATTTTCCGGATTCGGCTTCTACGCAGGCCCAGGCCGTAACCTTTATCGCCAGCGTGGAAACGCTGTTAGTAAAGAGCGACCGCGACGCTCGTGTGGTAATCAACGAACGCACCGGTACCATTGTGGCTGGCGGTAATGTTAAAATTGACGAAGTCATGATTTCGCACGGGAATTTAACCATTCACACACGCAGCGCTCCTGTTATTTCCCAGCCGCAGCCCTTTAGCAGCGGCGGGCGCACGGTAGTGGTGCCGGTTACCGATACGCAGGTGCGTGAGGGAGCGGCACGAACCGCGGTAATAAAAACCACTACCACGGTTAGTGAGCTGGCCACGGCTTTGAATACCCTGGGGCTGAAACCGCGGGACATCATCGCCATTTTTCAATCCATCAAAGAAGCCGGCGCATTGAATGCAAAACTAATCATTAATTAGGCGTAGTAATGAAGATATCACAAGTAAATCAATTTTTACCGTTAAAAAACGCAGACATTGGAAAAACGGCGGCGGCTCAGCATAAAACTGCCGAAAACGAGAAAAAGCTGCGTGAAAGCGCCAAACAATTGGAAGGACTGTTTATCGGCTTTGTGTTAAAAGCCATGGAAAAAACCATTCCCCGGGCGGATGACCAGAAGTCCAATAATATGGTCAGTATGATGTTCAGCTCGGTGATGGGCAAGGAGTTAGCCGAACAGGGCGGTTTCGGGCTGAGCGATTATCTCTACCGGTCGATGTCCCGGAAGGGAGAAACGCCCTCTTTGGAAGATTTAAAGAGCAGCCTTACAGGGGATATAAGATTTAACATAAACATGTCGGAGAACAACAATGAATAATGCAACTCTTATGGAAAACGTTTCCAATGAAGAAAGCAAACAGCAGTTGTACCAGATTTTATTGGAAGAACTTTCGGCTTATGATTACCTGGCTGAGACCGTTGCTGAAAAGCAGAAAGCCATCGTGTCCAACGATCTGGAAAAAATCGAACAGCTCAGCGGCATCGAACAGTTGGTGGTTAACAAGGCTAATCGTTTAACGACAGAACGTTACCGGGCCTTAAAACAACTAATGCGCTCCATGAATATGATGGGTGTGCCGGTTCGGCTGTCCGGCGTGATCCAAAGGCTGAATACAAAAGAGCGGGATATTTGGCAACGCCTCGAACAGCGCCTGTACGATGATGTGGAAAAGATTAAGTACATCAACGCCCAGAACATGCATCTCCTGGATACTTCGCTGCGCTATGTAAAGGGCATGATCGAGCTGTTTGTTCCAAAAGACGAACACCGCGCCAGTCTGTACGACAATCAGGGGCAGGATAACGCCAAAGTTTCCGCCCGCAATATGCTCGATTGCAACGCGTAATTCAATTGCGAATTATGAATTAAGAATTAAAAAAAAGACATTCGTAGAAAAAGTGAAAAAACTAACAGCCAACGCCGAAGGCTGAAAGCTAACAGTTAAAAAAGAGAGAAAAAGACCATGCCTATCTCCAGTATTTTTGAAATTGGCAAACGTTCGTTATTGGCTTACCAGTCGGCTATCCAAACCACGTCGGGTAATGTGGCCAATGTTAATAATGAAAACTACAACCGGCGCCGGGCGCAGCTAAATCCGTTATTGAACGGTTTTACAGCTTTTGGTATCAGCGGACAAGACAGTATTCGTATGCGCCAGCAGTACGCCCAATATCAATTGTGGCAGGAAAATCAACGTTTAGGCGAATATGAGAGCAAAAACACCATGTTGCAACAGGTGGAAAATGTTTTTGCCGAAAATACCGATTCGGGTATTAACAGTCTGCTGACCGATTTCTGGAATGCCTGGAACGGCCTGGCTAACGACCCGGACAGCGATTATGCGCGCAATCTGGTGCGTGATAAAGCAGTATTGTTAAGCAACGCCTTTCAGCGCGTACATGCGGATTTCAAGGAAATGCAAAGCCAGATTAGGCCGGAGATCAAATCGCGTATCGAAGAAATCAATCAGAAGACGCAGCAGCTGGCCAAGATTAATGAACGTCTGACCATCGAAAACAATCCGGATTTAATGGACCAGCGCGACCAGTTGATTACCGGGCTGTCTAAATTGGTGGATATTAAAGTCAAGGAAGATGACAAGGGCGTGGTCAGTATTTACACCGATGGTTTACTGATGGTTTCCAAAGGCGAATACAATGAAATGCGTATGTCCGTGGATTCTTCCGACAGCCAGAACCAGGTACACCTATATCTGGGGCAGGGACAGCGCGAGCTGAATATTCAGTCGGGTTCGTTAAAAGCGTTAATTGATGTGAACAACAATAAAATTCCGGCTTATCTGAACAAGTTGGACGAACTGGCTAAATCCATTGCCGGCGAAGTAAACGATTTGCATAAAACGGGGGAGAACCTGAACGGCACAACGGACATTCCTTTTTTTGCCGATGATATTTCCGGCGCGGCGGATTTCCGCGTTAACGACGCCATTATTCAGGACGCCTCGCTGATTGCTTCGCATTACAGCGGGGAAGGCGAAGGCAGTGGAAATCTGGCGCAGGATATTTCTGATTTGCGCAATCAGCGCCTTATTCACGGCGTTTCCATAAATGATTATTATAATACCATGCTCAGCGATATAGGCAATAAAATTCAGGAAGCTTCTTTCTTAGAGAACAGCCAGCAACTGGTAGTGCAACAAATACAAAATCAAAAAGATTCGGTCAGCGGCGTTTCGCTGGACGAAGAAATGGCCAACATGGTGCAATATCAGCAGGCCTATCAGGCGGCGGCGCGCATTGTTACCACTGTAAATGATATGGTAGATACCATTCTCAGCTTAAAATAAAGGATACATGCTATGCGAATCACGCAATCCATGATTCTGCGCAACACGTTGTACCGCGTAAATTACAACCGCGACGAAATGAATAATATTCAGCGGCGTATTTCTTCTCAAAAGAAAATTCAAAAGCCCTCGGATGACGCCGTGGGTTTTTCGCAGGCGGTGCGTTTCCGCCGGGCTATGGAACGCAACAAACAGTATATCAAAAATATCGAGGACGCCGACGGTTGGGCCGGCACCACATCGGCCGCGCTGGATCAATTATATGATTATTCGCTGCAGGCTTACGATCTGGCGCAGAAAGGCGCCGACGGATCGGCCGACGCCGGAATTCGCGCCAGTCTGGCGGAAAACATTCGCGGTATATTGGAAGACTCCGTAGCGCAGGCCAATTCTCAGTACATGGGCAAGGCCATTTTTGCCGGAACGGCTACGCGCGAAGCCGAACCGTTTCAACTGCAAAGCGGCGTCGTAACGTATAACGGCAACGATGAAGATATCATGCATCGTATTTCGGAGAACGTCACCAAGGCCATTAACGTTACCGGACAGGATTTAATGGACAGCGGTTTGTTTGCCGCATTGACCGCTACGGTTACGGCGCTGGAGAACGATGATCCGGACGCGGTACGAACGGCCATGGATCTATTAAAGGGAGCGGGTAAAGAGCTTTTAAAACACTCCACTCATATCGGCGCGCTGCGCACAACACTGGACATGGTTAAGGGGCGGCTGGAGAATACCAATATTAATTTGCAGGATTACATTTCTACTGTGGAAGACGCTAATATGGAAGAAGAAATAGTGCGCTTTAAAACGCAGGAGACGGCCTATCAGGCCGCTCTGCAATCGGCCAGCCATGTGCTGGATATGAATATTTTAAATTACCTGAAGTAGAGATGTCAATATTCCTTATGTACGTGATTAATTGGGTTCGACTGTATTCAGGAGCGAAAAAGAAACCGGCCGCGAGGTTTTTATTGAAGGATATAAGTAGTGTTTTTTGCAGGGGCTTTGTAATTTTAAATAAATATTTTTCTACAAAATCTATCAATACGTTTTGCTCAAGCTGCCTTCAAAAAGCATTGTTTACGGATGTAAATCTCTATATGCGAAGAAAAGAAAATTGGCGCATTAATGGGAACGTCTAAGTTGTATTTTATTATTTTATCTTTACCAAAAGTGAAATGAAAAATTAAATGAGACGTTGAATAATCGTCTCACAGTTTCTCTTGTATTCGGGGAATGGAGGTATAATGCCTGAAGATAATATTAAAGATAGCTTGCCTTTGGACAAAATTATCTTGCCGGAAATAAAAGGAGATGAATTTTATCATCTGATTAAAAAGTTGGCTGCCCATCCAGAGGTTCGTACTATTTTGGAGATTGGCTCCTCTGCCGGAGAAGGAAGCACGGAAGCCTTTGTCGCTGGCTTGCAAAAGAATCAAAATGAGGCCAAGCTATTCTGTGTCGAATTGTCGCGGGTTCGTTTTACGGCGCTTAAAAAACGCTATGAAAATCATGCCTTTTTTTATCCATATCATGTTTCTTCTGTGAGGGAAGACGAATTCCTTAGCAGAGAAGCGGTAAAGATATTTTATGAAAAACATCGTACTAATCTAAATCAATATCCTTTGGACACTGTTTTGGAGTGGCTGGAGGCGGACAAACAATATCTATTAAAAAGCGATGCTCCAAGAAATGGTATAGAAATAATAAAAAAAGAACATGCTATCCAGAATTTTGATTTGGTTTTAATCGACGGATCGGCATTTACCGCCGAAGCGGAATTAGAAAAAATAATGGGAGCGCGTTTTATTTTACTGGACGATATTAACGATATAAAAAATTATAAGAATTTACAACGCTTGAAAAAGGATCCCCGTTACCGACTAATTTTACTCAACGAAAATCTGCGAAACGGGTTTGCCGCTTTTGAGAGAACCTCAGATTCGGAGAGAAACAGGCATAGTCCTAAAAAGGTGGAACAACCGGTTAAAAATAGTTCAGGTCTTGAAAAATCCGGTAATGAGGCAAAATCGTTTAATAAAAAAGAGCCGCTTCCTATCCATTTTTTTACGATTGTTCTCAACGGCGAACCGTTCATCCGCCACCACATCGAAATATTAAAACGCCTTCCTTTGCAGTGGCATTGGCATATCATCGAAGGTGTAGCAGATTTAAAATATGATACAGCCTGGTCTCTGGAAAATGGCGCCCGCATCACTAACCGTTTGCATAAAAACGGTTTGAGTAATGATGGCACCACAGCATATTTGGATAAGTTGGCCGGTGAATTTCCGGACAAAATCACCATTTATCGTAAAAGCGAGGGGCTCTTTTGGGACGGAAAACTTGAAATGGTAAACGCCCCCTTAGCGAATATCCGCGGGGAATCTTTGTTATGGCAGCTTGATGTAGATGAATTTTGGCTTCCATGGCAGATAAATGCGGTTCGAAAACTGTTTTTAGAATATCCGCAAAAAACGGCAGCCTGGTTTTTTTGCCGCTATTTTGTGGGAGAAAAATTACTGACTACGACACTAAATACATATGGAAACAATAGTAACTATGAATGGCTACGCGTCTGGCGTTTTAATCCGGGCAGTTATTTTTCATCCCACGAACCTCCAAAGCTAATGTTTAAAAAGACAGCCAATCAAATTATCGATATGGGATCGGCTGATCCGTTTAGTCAACAAGAGACGAGCGCGCGCGGTCTTCTTTTTGAGCACTATGCCTACGTTCTGAAAAAACAACTGCGATTCAAGGAAGACTATTACGGATATATCGATGCCCTCAAGCATTGGATGAAATTACAAAAGGTCAGAGAGTTTCCCGTATTTTTGAAGGATTATCTGCCGTGGGTAAGCGATGAAACCAAAGTCGATCGCTGCAACCACATGGGAATTATTCCACTGCTTGGTAGGAATAAAAATGGCAAATGGCATTTAAATTCTAAACGTCTGAATGAGCGAACCGCTGATTTGAGAGCAGAATCGGATGAATCAGTTGACAGCAAGCCCCATATTTTTCATTTAAAGGATATTAGCGCCGGATGTCATAAAACGAACAATTTTGAACGTAAAGTTAAAAATATCCTGGTTATATCACATGAGCGATCGGGGACGCACTTTTTAATTAACACTATTGCCCGGAATTTTCCATATTATTCTAACGAAGAGATTAGCTTATTAGGAGATAGCGGAGAACTAAGCCAGATATTTTCTTTTTTTAATAATATGGAAGAAAGACGCATTATTAAAAGCCACCACCAGTTTGCCTTTTTTGCGCCTTTTATAGAGGAGTTGCAAAAACATTTTTATATCTTTTATATAGTGCGCGACGGCAGAGATGTGCTGACCAGTTGCTTTCATTATTTTAATCAGGCGCCGGAACATATTTTCCCGCATACGAGCCATTTTAGCAACTTTATCAGACTCAATCCTCAGGACTTTTCTTTTGATGCGGCCTATTCGCGGATTAAATCCTCAGATATGGCGGAACGGTGGGTAAAACATGTCCAAGGCTGGCAAAAGCCTCCGGTAGAGATTTGTTATATCCGCTATGAAGATCTTTTGCATGATTTTAATAATACGCTGGAAACCATTGCCCGACATTTAAATATGGAATTGCCCGCCGAAAAACAGAAACCTTCTTTAAAAGACCGGGCTATTGCCCCGAGGCGTGGCCGGGCCGGGGATTGGATGTACCATTTTACCGATCAGGATTTAGACTTTTTCTTTACCCGGGCCGGGCAGGTTATGAAGACCTGCGGATATAACGACCAGCGGCATTCTGCTTTGATCAGTCACAATAATCAGGTGAACAAAAAGGAATTGCGCTTTCTGAGCAATCCCCAGGACATGGATACTATTTTATGGATTCGTCCAGATTCTATCGGCGACGCGGTTCTTTCAATGGAGATGATTTCTAAAATTAAAGATCATTTTCGAAACAGCAAAATCATTATTGTCTGCCAAAATCATCTTAAAGAACTGTATGAAGTAAATCCGAATGTAGCTGCTGTAATTGGTTATGAGCGAACGCGATTGTTAAATGAAAAACAGTATCAAAATGAGATTGCACAAATACTCGGAGAGAAAAAAGCCCATTTGGTATTAAACTCAGTTTATTCGCGCGATCCTATATCCGATTTTCTGGCTCTTAGCGCAAACGGTCTCTTTTCCGTTGCGTTTGAAGGCGAGAATAGTAATATGGACGAACAATTGCGGAAGCAGAATAATTTGATTTATTCTTATTTGATCCCAAACCCTCAGGGTCAGGCTCAGGAGTTAGCGCGGAATAGTATTTTCTTACGTTATTTGGGCCTCAACCGGACGACTATCAAACCTTATTTTTATCTTGATGATGCTGACGAACAATTTGCAGAAGAATTTTTTAGCAGTAATGGAATAGATAGTCGCCGGACAATAGCGCTATTTGCCGGGGCCCAGTATGAAATGCGTTTTTATGAACAATATGGACAAGCCTTGGCGCCGGTGTGTAAAAAAGATGGTTTTAATGTTGTCGCTCTCGGCAGCAAAAGTGAGTTTGAGCTCAATCAACACAATCTCGCCGCTATCCCAACAAGAACAATAAATCTTAGCGGGAAAACAACCATCCGTCAAGCAGCAGCCATTATAAAAAGATGTAAATTGGCCGTTGGTTCGGAAACAAGCATGGCCCATATTGCCGCTGCATTCGAAGTGCCGCAGGTGATTTTACTGGGAGGGGGCCATTTTGGCCGGTTTATGCCTTATTCCTCAAAGACAGCGGTCGTTACGTTGCCTATGGACTGTTTTGGCTGTAACTGGCGCTGCCGTCATCAAACGGTGCATTGTGTTAAGGATGTGCCGCCTTACCTAATTCAACATGCTATAGAAGAGCAATTACAACAACAAAGTTTGGACTGGCGGATATATCTCCCCGAAAAACGGCCGGGCTATCTGCCGGATCAGAATACAGATCCGGAAAAGGTTTTAAACCGTTTGCTCAATCCCGGCTATAGTGTATTCTACCATGTAGCTGAGCATACACATGCTGGTATTCACGAGCGGGAAGATCAAGTGTTGCAAGGTCTGGATGTCCCTGGAACCATATCGGGTCAATATGATAAAAAAATTGCCTATCTGGTATCGGCCATCGTGTCCACTTATAATTCTGAAGATTTTATCAGAGGCTGCCTGCAGGGCCTGGTAAATCAAACGTTGTACAAAAAAGGTCAACTGGAAATTATAGTAATTGACAGCAACAGTCCGCAAAACGAACAGGCCATTGTCCGGGAATTCCAACAGCAATACGATCATATTAAATACGTACGCACCGCAATGCGCGAAACGGTATATGAAGCATGGAATCGCGGTATCCGTATGGCCTCCGGAAAATATGTCACCAATTCCAATACCGATGATCGCCTGCGATATGACGCCATTGAAAAACTGGCCACTTTGCTGGAAGATAATTCCGATAAAGTGATTGCTTATGGCAATTCTCTGGTAACCAGTAAACCGAATGAAACATTTGAGAATAATTCGGCGCATGATGTTCTGGAATGGCCGGATTTTAAACGCGAAACTATGCTCAGTTATTGTTACATCGGTCCGCATCCCGTATGGCGCAAATCTCTGCATGATGAAATTGGCTACTTTGACGCCTCCTATAAATCGGCGGCCGACTGGGATTTCTGGATTCGGGCAGCGCTCAAGCATGATCTGATTCATCTTAACGAAAATATTGGCCTGTATTATCTGGATGATTCAACTTTATCCCGCAGAGGCAATCGGCCAATAATCGAAGCAAGCCATATTCGCCAAAAGTATAAATCTACTTTCCAAAAATTGGTGAAAGATTTCATCCTTCCCGCTCAACTGCATTTAACTGAAAAAGAGGGAAAAAACATTCTTTTGGTTGCCCACAACTTTCCGCCTTTCTGGTTTGGGGGCACGGAAAACTATGTGTATAATCAGGCAAAAGAACTGCGGAAAAGCGGCTGGAATGTTCATGTCCTTTTTCCGCATGTAGATAAATTGCAAGCCGCGCCGGAAATACTGCCCATAAAATATGACGGCATTCAAACCTGGCAGTTGTGGCATGATGGAAGCGATTATATCTATCAGGTCGATCTTGGCGGCGAAAAATTATTGCAGCTGTTTGATATTGTAATGAAAAATAATGAGTATGATCTCGTACATTTTCACCATTTTTATGGTATGCCGCTGTCCATTTTCAAACTGGTTAGTAATCGCAAAATTCCAACTATTGTTACGTTGCACGATTTTACACTGTTTTGTTTTCACTTTCATCTGTATTTACCGCATAACAATACAATTTGTAAAGGTCCCAGCCCGCAAAGATGCGTGAATTGTTTTAAGAGGGATATCGGGAAAAATTTTCCTCATAGCAAAGAAAAGGCTGTTACGGTAGCCATGGAACACCGTCTGACGCTGGCAAAAGAAATATTACATGAAGCGGATTTGCTTACAGCCCCGTCCGAATATGTGGCAAAAACGGTCAGGTCGTTTGTAGGCGATCCTGAACTTGAAGTTTCTATCCGTCCTCTTGGCATTCAGAAATTTTCCGTTCGAAAGACGAAAAAGAAAAAGAACGAAATAGTATTTGGCTATTTCGGTTCGCTTACGCAATTAAAAAATACCGTTTTTATGGTAGAAGCATTTAAAAAAATGCCCGGTAAAGCGCAGCTTAAAATTTGGGGGAGCGGGGAAAAATCCATTATAGATTATGTCAAAAACGTTACGGCACAGGATAAGCGAATCAGCTACCATGGCGCTTACACATATAAAGATATCCCGCAAATAGTACAACAGATTGACGTCGCTCTGATCCCTTCTTTTACGGAAAGTTATTCTCTGGTGGTACGCGAGGCCTTTATGGGCAGGCGCCCGGTGCTGGCGGCTAACGTGGGCGCTTTACCGGAAATAGTTCGAGAGGGCGTGAACGGATTTTTATTTAATCCGTATGATCCGTCATCGTTGATTGAAAAAATGAAACATATCATAAAAAATCCGCAACTATTAAACGAGCTGAAACAAAATATTCCGGTCGTAAAGAATTTTAAGGAGGATGTGCTGGAATGGCAAAATGCTTACCGGAAATTAATCGGAGCTGATGTTGAAACAGCGCTAAAGCGGAACGTCCCCGCCGGTCAAAACAAGCCGGGTATCGGCTATCTTGCTCTGGAACCATCCACATTTGCCTGCCCGCAGATTCGCTTACATGGCCCGCTGCAAAAATTGGCTGAGAAGGGGGCGGTGGAATTTGTGGATTTTAATTTAACTCAGGCCAAAGACTATCAAATTGATGTGGCCCGTTTACGAAATTTGGATATTCTGATAATCCAGCGAAACTTTGCGGTCGCCTATTCCTACGGACAATTAACCAAGCTGCTTGGCAAAGACCGGCCGTTGATTGTCTACGAATTTGACGACGCCTTTGACCGCCTGCCTGAAAATCATCCCGGTTACGCCTATTATCAAAATATGAAAAGTAATTTTGAAGAATATATTAAACAGGCTGATATGGTCAGCGTATCCACGCCGGTTCTAAAGCAATATTATTCCTCTTTAAATGCAAATACAGTTGTTCTCCCCAATACGGTCAATGAGGATGTTTGGCAACCTGTAAAAGACACAAAACCGAAAGCCGGAAAAGCTACAAAAATATTGTTTTCCGGCACTCTTGGGCACGGAACGGATTTGGAGGTTATCGCCAAAGCGTTACAAAAGATTCTTGAGGAATATGGCAGTAAAGTTGAATTGTGGCTATGGGGCGATGAGGTGCCGGGATTGATGCAGTATAAAAATGTAAAAATGTTTGAATCTTTTCATACCGATTACCGGGAGTATGCCCGTATACTGAAACAGGGCGCTTTTGATTTTGCGCTTATTCCGTTGGCTCCCAATGAATTCAACTATGCCAAATCCCACATCAAATGGCTGGAATATTCGGCCAGCGGCATTGCCGGCGTCTACTCCGATATTCCGGCCTATAAAGAAGCCGTGCGCGATTATAAAACGGGTATCGTCGTCCATAACGACCCCGAAGCCTGGGAGGAAGCGATCCGCTTTATGATCGAAAATCCCAAAGAGCGGCGCAAGATAGCCCGCGCCGCCTATAAAGAAGTATGGCAAAAACATACGCTTTCGCAAAACCTGCATTTGTGGCGGGAGGCTTATGAACGTTTGCTGCGGCAGTCGCAAGAAAGTAGAAAATTGTACAAGTTCTCAGTTGTGCTGTTGACATGGAACCGGGCGCAGCTTCTAAATTTAACTCTACGGGCGCTGACCGAGAATCTGTATTTCCGCGATCAAACAGAAATCATTGTAGGCGATAACGGTTCAACGGATGATACACCTCAGGTAGTAAAGAAATACAGCGTCGATAAATACATTCGCAAAGAGCGGAATATCGGACTGGAATTGTACAAGGAACTGTTCGGCCTGGCGGAAGGGGAGCATATCATTATATTGGATGACGATGTGTTGGATTTGCCTTTTGCCTTTGACAAAACCTTTTTAGAATATTTTGCGGCCTTTCCGGAATATGGCTTTTTAGGATTGGACGTTTTCAGAAGTGAAGAAACAAACGGCGGCAAACCGGAAGATGTGAATTATACGGAAGAAGAAAAAGACGGCAAAATCATTCAGCGCGGCCCGGCAGGCGGCTGGTGCGCCTGTTTGTCCCGGGCGGAATTTGACAGGATAAACGGTTTTGGAGATGACGCCCTTTCCATGGCCAACACAGAAGATAGTATTCTGAATAACCGTGTAATAGGATTTGGTAAAAAGACGGGTATAATTAAAAATGTACGCTGTTTTCATGCGACAGGTCCTTTTTATTCCAGAAAGTTCAATTTGTTGGAACGGGATATGGAGAAATACCGTATGGCCGGTATGCAGCGTTTTGCAAACGGCTATCAAAATTTTTCATTTAAACAGAAGCAGCCACTGGTTTCTGTTATCATTCCGTTATTCAATAAGTTGGATTTAACGCGGCAGTGCGTACGCTCCATCTTGAAAAACACCCGTTATCCCAGATACGAAATTATTTTTGTGGATAACGGTTCTACGGACGGGACGCGGGAATATCTGAAAAGTATTGAGAAAAAAGAAAAACGTATCCGGAGTATTCTTAACGAAACAAACGCCGGATTTGCCATTGCTAATAATCAGGGAGCGGATGAAGCTAACGGGAAGTATATCCTCTTTTTAAACAACGATACCGAAGTGCAGCCGGGCTGGTTGCGCGCTCTGGTGGATGTTGCCGAGGATAATCCGGCCGTTGGCGCGGTCGGCAGCAAACTGTTGTACCCGGACGGTACCTTACAGCATGCCGGCGTGGTGATTGTGGAGGATCGCCAGCACGGCGATCCTTTACTGGCCACGCATAATTTTTACAAAGAACACGGAGATAAACCCGAGGCCAACCGGCTGATGACCTATCAGGCGCTTTCCGCGGCCTGTTTAATGGTGCGCAGGGAATTGTTTGTCCAATTAGGCGGATTTGATCCCGGTTTTTGGAACGGCTACGAAGACGTGGATTTGTGTTTCCGCATTGCGCAGGAAGGCTACAAATTGGTCTATCGGCCGGACAGTGTTGTAATTCATTACGAATCCCAAAGCGGGGAAGAACGCTGGAAGAAAGTAAATCAGAATATTAAACGTCTGCATCAAAAATGGCTGGGTAAGGTTCAGCCGGATTTGATTGTCGATGAAGACGGACAAAAACATATTACGGAGCAGAGCGGCATTCGGCCTTATTACCTGCTGCAGCCCGCTCTTAGCCCGAAAATGCAGGAGGAAAAAATGGTTTCCATCATCATGCTAACCTACAATGCGCTGGATTTCACGCGGCAGGCGGTGGAGTCGGTGCTGCAGCACACCCAGTATCCCTTTGAGATAATTCTTGTGGATAACGGTTCCGGCAAGGATACAGTGCAGTATTTAAAGCAGGTAGGAGAAGAATACGCCAATGTGCGCACGATTTTCAATAAGAAGAACAAAGGTTTTGCCGCCGGCAATAATCAGGGCGCTAAAAGCGCCTTTGGCAAGTACGTGATGTTTTTAAACAATGATGTGCTGGTCAGCGACGGCTGGCTAAAGTCGCTTGTGGAAGCGCTGCAAAAGGATGAACGCATCGGCATGGTCGGACCGATTACCAATTTAATCAGCGGCCGGCAAATGGTGGTTGATGCGCCCTATACGGCGGCGGCGGATTTCCCGCAATTTGCGGCTAAAGTTCGTCAGATTAACAGCGGTACATTAACGCCGCGGCGGCGCTTAGCAGGTTTTGCCATTCTTATGCCTAAAGCGTTGTTCGAACAGGTAGGCGGTTTTGATGAAGAGTTTGGCAGCGGTAATTACGAAGACGACGATTTATGTCTGCGCGTGCGCCGGGCCGGTTATGCGTTGATGGTGGACGAAAGCACGTATATTCATCATTATGGCAGCCAGACCTTTAAGGCTAATAAAATTGATTATAATGGATCGCTTGAAGAGAAGGGCGCGCGCTTTAAGGAAAAATGGCCGGAGGTGGATTATGAAGAATTGTTGGAAATAAAGAATCCCTTGCCGGAATATGAACTGCAAGTGATGGAACAGGCGGGGCAATTGATGCTGAACAATGATATGCCAGCCGCCAAAGAGGCCTATGAAGCGCTGGTTATGTTAAATCCTCTACACGTGGAAGCGCTGTTCGGCGCAGCGCTGACCTGCAATCAGTTGGGCGAAGCCGACAGGGCGCTGGGATATTTGGACCGGCTGAACCGCTTACAGCCAAACGATGCCCAGGTGTATAATCAAATTGGCCTGGCCTTTACGCTAAAGGAAGATACTGAAGGAGCGCAGGCCGCTTTTGTGCGCGCGATAGAAGTCGATCCCGCTTTTGTTGACGCTCAGCGCAATTACGCCGCTTTGCTTATCGAAGCCGGCCGGTACGAAGACGGCATTAAGGCCTTCCAGCAAATTGTCCTCAACCATCCTGATGACGTTCCGGCGCTGTTGAATCTGGCCAAACTGAATCTGGAAGTGGACCGCCTGCACGACGCCCGGCTGTATCTGAACAAGGCTCTGCAGGTGGATGCGACTAATCCGGCGGCCCTGGAATTAGATCAAATCTTACAGGAGCGCATTGCCGAACATGTTTCCGAAGGGTCGGGGCCTATTCCGGACGCGTTGAATGAGGCGGCCGAATTAATAGATAAAGGCGATTTGCAGGAAGCGGAACGTATTTATCGCACGGTGATAGAAAACGAGCCTCAGAATCCGACGGCCTTGTTTGGCCTGGCGGTCGTTTGCCGTCAGCTTCAAAAAGAAGACGAAGCCCGAAACTTGTTCGAACAATTGACGCGCAGTCAACCTGAATTTACGGCGGCCTACAATCATTTGGGACAGATAGCCCTGATGCATGGGGATTATGCGCAGGCGCAATCCTATTTTATTAAATCACTGGAAATCGATCCCACGCAAATCGACACGCGCAACTTTTTATCGGATGTGCTGATTGCCGAAGGGGAATATGAAAACGGCATAAATCTGTTGATCCATAATCTGAAAGACGCGCCGGACGACGTAGAAACTTTACTGCGCATGGGCATTGTACACTACGACGCCGGCAAAGCGGATGAATCCAAACGGTATTTTAGCCGCGCCCTGGAACTGCAGCCGGATAATGATGTGGCCAAACAGTATTTGCAGGTTTGAGAGAGCTGTCAGTTGTTGGGTACCGGTTATCAGTTGTTAGTCGTTGGCTATTCTTTTGTTGCGCGTATATTCTGCGCAGCCGGCGTTTTACCTCCTCTTCGTTTTGGCTGGGAAGGGTGTCCTTAGTCGGCTCCAAAGGAGTCGAGAACGGACAAGGTGGGGAGATGTTTTTTACAAATTTACGTGAACGTATGAGAAAGTCCTTATGGCAACCTTATCGGTGTGCATGATTGTGAAAAATGAAGAGCGCTTTTTGGAAGACTGTTTGAAAAGCGTACAAGGCGTAGCCGATCAACTCGTAGTAATCGATACCGGGTCGGACGACGGTACAGTGGATATTGCCCGCAAATTTGGCGCCGAAGTGCATTTCTTTAAATGGCGGGATGATTTTTCCGCCGCCCGCAATGAATCCATTAAATACGCCACGGGCGACTGGATATTGTGGCTGGACGCCGATGAACGGTTACTGCCGGAATCTGTCAAGGAATTGAAAAGTCTGTTAAAGGCAGAAGAGAAACCGGTAGCCTGTGTGGTGCAAATTCGCAACCGCATGCCGGACGGTAAAAACTATAAGTTTTCCACGGCGCATCGATTGTTTACCAAGCATCGGGGCATTCGCTTCAGCGGGCGCATTCATGAACAGATCGCCTATAGTGTGGCGGCGCTGGGCGGCGAAGAACGTACCTGTAATGTAGCGCTGGAACATCTGGGATACGCGTTGGAGAAAACCGCCCAAAACAAAAAGAATCGCCGCAATCGCAAATTGTTGGAAAAGATGGTGCGCTATGAACCGCAAAACGCCTATGCTCATTTTACCTTGGCGCAAAATTACAATATTAGCGGGGAATGGCAAAAAGCGGTAAAGCATTACCGCATCGCTCAAAAATTGGGTACGCTGGATGACGCCTTGCGGGGCACCTTACTCAATACATTGTCTGAATCGCTTCTCAAGCTCAAGCGCTATGATGAGGCGCGGCAGGTAGCCGCTGAATCAATACACACTTTTCCCCGGCAGATCGGCGCCTATTATCTGATGTACACGATTGCCGCGGAACAGAATAAAAATGACGAGGCCCTGAACTGGCTCTTCAAATTAAAAGAAAAAAATGAGCAATTACAAAAGAATCCGCGGGATATCGCTACCGACGTCCTCTTCCATGAAGATAATCTTATTTTCGAAATTGCCCGTGTTTACCGGCGAGCGGAAAATATTGAGGAAAGTTTGAACTGGCTGAATCGCTTAAGCCCAGAACGCCTGCGTGAAGCCGCCGTGCAGGAAATGAAACTGGATTTGTTACTGAAACAGAATATGTTATCCGAAGCGGAAGCAATCCTGAAGCTTATGAATAAACCGCCGCAGGCGAAGTATCTGGATTTACTGGGTCTGGTTCAGATGAAACAGGAAAAGTTTGCGCAGGCCATCGAAACTTACGGCGAATTGCTGAAAATACAGCCAAACAATGCGCAGCTGCTACGCCGCCTGGCCGGCTTGTACGCCAAAACAGGACAGACGGAAATAGCCAAACAACTCCTTTCTTCCCAATTTACTGTTCAAAATTAGCAACCGGGAGCAGGGAGTTGGGAACTGGAAATATAGAGCAAGACAAGAAAGATTCTTTATACTGATTTTTTTACTCTTTCTCCTTATCTTAATTTTAACCCACAAATTATGCGGCAGCCAATATTTATCTTTGCTGTAAATGTGCTTAAACTGCAATTTTCGGTTTTCCCTTTTTCCGTTTTCTTATTTGTTGATCCCGAGAAAACTATAGGTAAAAGGTCTTTGCTTTGTTCTCCGCTTAAGCATTCATATTGCAGACTCTTATTTGAAACTAATTAATAATTTATTATATTGCTCTGAGAATCTCTTCAAATTCAAAAAAAATTATTAATATGTTATCACGTATTTTTTTAACTATTTTGCTGACCGTATTGTTTTCTGTAATAACGGTTTTTGGCCAGTTATTGCCGATCAAAACCTACAGCATAGAAGAAGGTCTTGCCCAGTCACAGGTGCAGGCTATCTTGCAGGATAGCGTCGGCTATTTGTGGTTTGGCACCAGAGACGGCTTATCCAGGTTTGACGGAATTAATTTTACAACATTCACTACGCACGAAGGATTGGCCTCTAATAGTATCGGATCGGTTTTTCTGGACGGGGACAGCCTGATTTGGTTTGGTCACTTTACCAACGGATTGACTATTTATCACCAAAAGCACAAACGTTTCCGGCAGTTACTGCTTGACAGTTGTATGGTCAACCATCCGGTAGTGCAAATTTTCAGAGACCGATCGGGCACGTTCTGGTTTGTGGTAGGCTATGCCGGTGTGCTGCGTTGGGACGGTCGTAAAAGTGTCCTGATAAACAGCGATAAAGGGCTGCCGGATAATGACATTAGAGCTTTATGTCAGGATAGCCGTGGGAATATGTGGGCCGGAACGTCTAAAGGGATAGCGATTTTTCCTGCGAATGAGTATGAGCATCCCGAAACATACAAATACTTAACGAAAGATCAAGGACTGCCCGACGATAATGTCACCGCTCTTACTACCGATTTAGCCGGGAATATCTGGATTGGCACCAAACACGAAGGATTGTTCGTTTACGGGAAAGATGACCATATCCCTTCGTCTGTTCCTCTGCGAAATATTTCAAAAAAGGAAGGATTAGCGGATAATTGGATATGGTCTCTGTATAGAGATTGTAAGGGGTATATCTGGAGCGGAACCATGTCCGGTGTTTCCGTTATTAAACAGGTTACTGAAAACAGTGTCCCTGAAATTAAAAATGTTCTGCCCGAGAGCGGTTTTAAGCATGGCACGGTGTCCTCAATTTTTCAGGATCGGGAACATAACATCTGGTTGGGTACCTTTGGCGGCGGCGTAAGCAAATATCGCGGTAGCATTTTTGAGACATACAATCACATGTTTGGATTACCCGATAACATGGTCTGGTCTATCACAGAGGATAATCTGGGACGGCTGTGGTTTGCTACAGAAAAGGGGATTTCGGTTCATAAAAAAATCCGGCGCACAAAAAAGCTTGAACTGGTCAAACAAATTACCAAAAAATCCGGTTTACCCGGTAATCTTGTATTGACCCTGTTTAAGGATGCCGCAGGAAGTATGTGGGCTGGTGTGTATAACGGCGGACTGTGTAAAATAAATCCACGCACTTGGCATATACAGCTTTATTCCGGAGGAGAGAAACCTGCTTTTAAGGCGATATCGGACATAGAGCGGGACCGGCGGGGTCATATATGGATAAGCACTTTTAATCATGGTGTTTACGAATATAATCCCAAAACAGGCAGGTTTAACCATTACACGCCGGATAACGGTTTTCCTAGTTTATATGTAAATTCAAGTTTTTTAGACCATAAGGGACGGTTATGGTTTGCCACTAAAGATCGCGGTTTGATTCGTAAAGACAGAGATAAGTTTGAAATATTTTCAAAAATTAATAAGGGGCGTTACTGCTATATTAACACGCTTACTCAGGATTCTTTTGGAAACTTTTGGGTTGGTACCGGCGGAACAGGTGCCTTTTGGGTAAAAGGCCGGCAGCGAAAACATTTTGATATGTCCAACGGCTTAAGCGGCGATTATATCTTCTTTATTCATTGCGATAACAGGGGGTATGTCTGGTTTGGCACTAAAAAAGGAGTTGATCGCTTTAATCCCGTAGATTCGACATTTCGTCATTATGATATGTCCGACGGGTTTTATGGCGGCGAGACCAACTTGAATGCAGTGTATGAAAGTCCACAGGGAGAACTCTGGTTTGGTTGTGTAAATGGGGCGGTAAAGTATTGTCCCAAAGATGATGCAATCAATACGATTGCACCTAAATTGACCATCGAAGATATTCAGCTATTTCGCCAAAATGCGCCGCTTCCCCCAGACGGACGTTTTGCATATGATGAGAATTATTTAACCTTCTATTTTAAGGCGTTTTCATTTACCAATCCGCAAAAAGTGCGATATAAGTTTTGTCTGAAAGGATTTGACAAAAGCTGGTCGCCGGCAACTTCTTTTACTTCAGCAACCTATTCCAATTTGCCTCCGGGGGAATATGAATTTCAGGTAAAGGCGCGTAATAATGACGGCGTATGGACGCCAAAGCCGGCTGTTTATGCTTTTGAGATTCAAACGCCTTTCTGGAAGCATTGGATTTTTATATTATTTACCATTGTTTTAGGCGTGTTTTTATTGTACGAAATTGCCAAGCAGCGAACCAAGCTTATCGAGAGGCAGAATTTCTTTCTGGAAGAAAAAGTTAAAGAACGCACGGCAGCCATTACTCAGGAAAAAGAAAAAGCCGTTAGCGCTTTTAAAGCGTCAGAAGAGAGCGAAGAGAACTTTCGTGCTTTAGCCGAAACGTCGTCGTCGGCTATTTTTATTTATCAGAGAAGTAATTTTGTTTATGCCAACAAATCTACAGCCAGAATTACCGGTTACAGTGTGGATGAATTGCTGACCATGAAATTCTGGGATGTGGTGCATCCGGATTTTCAGGAGATAATCCGCAAATACGGGTTAGCCCGCCAGCGAGGCGAAAAAGTGCCAGTGCGCTATGAGTTTATGATTTTACGCAAGGATAAAACTACACGCTGGATAGATTTTACTGCAGGAAGGATCAATTTTAAAGGAATGCCGGCCTCTTTGGGAACAGCGTTTGATATTACCGATCGTAAAATCGCTGAGGAGGCTCTGAATCAGAGAGAATCTCAGTTACGTTTGCTTATAAACGCCATGCCCGATATTGTCTGTTTTAAAGATGGCCAGGGACGCTGGATAGAAGCCAATGATTTTGATTTAAAATTGTTTGGCATTGAGAATGTCGATTATCGGGGGAAAAAGGATTCCGAACTGGCTCCATATAGTACTTTTTACCGGGAAGCATTTTTAACCTGCGAGGTTACCGACGAGTATGCCTGGCAAAAAAGGGTGATTTCAAGAGGCGAAGAAATAATCCCGCGACCCGATGGTACGGAAAAAGTATTTGATATTATCAAAGTGCCGGTGTTTAATGAAGATGGCAGCCGTAAAGCGTTGGTGGTAATTGGCCGGGATATTACGGAAAAAAAACATGCCGAAGAGGCGCTGCGTTCGGAAAAAGAAAAGTTAGACATCATTTTAAAAAACCTGAATGAAGGCGTAATTGCCACTGATGAAAAGGGCGCTATTATCTTTTTGAATGATTCTGCCCGGAGAATGCTGGCCGCCGGCGAGAAACAGGATTTAATCGGGATGGTGATTTTTGATCTCTTGAATTTTTATTCACAAAAAGGACGTAAACTCAGCGCCGATCCCGTACGCCATTCCCTGAAAAATGGAGAAGTGTACCAGGTAAATGGTCCATTGATTATGCAGAACCTTAACGATGAGCGTTTAACGGTTGAGTTTACCTGTACTCCCCTACAAGAACACAGCGGTCAATTATTGGGATGTGTGGCCACGTTTAGGGATGTGACCGAACGGCAAAAGTTGGAAGAAGAACTTTTTAAAGCGCGCAAGTTGGAATCGCTTGGTGTTTTAGCCGGCGGGTTAGCTCATGATTTCAATAATATTCTCACGGCCATCATTGGGAATATTTCATTAATTAAACTAAGGATGGGCAATAATTGTCCTCCTAAGCTACACGAACTTCTGGAAAAAGCCGAGGCGGCTTCCGTCAGGGCTCAGGGACTAACCCAGCAATTACTTACCTTCTCTAAGGGGGGTGCTCCCGTTCGTAAAACCACTTCCATACAGGATTTAGTGGTTCAAACAACGGAATTCACTTTGCGCGGTTCCAATATTAAATATGAATTTTTCTTTCCTGAAGAACTATGGCCGGCCGAAGTGGATGAAGGACAAATTAGTCAGGTGATTAATAATCTGGTGATTAATTCTATGCAGGCCATGCCTAACGGCGGGAAACTCTGGATAAACGGAAAAAATATTGTTATAAATACAAAAACAAATTTGCCGCTTGAACCGGGACCTTATGTGGAATTATCTTTTAAGGATACGGGGCATGGCATGAGTAAAGAAGTAATGGATAGTGTTTTTGATCCCTATTTTTCCACTAAAAAGAAGGGCAGCGGCTTAGGGCTGGCCTCGGTATTCTCTATTCTAAAAAAACATAACGGTTATATTACCGTAAACTCGAAAATCAATTATGGCAGTACTTTCACCTTTTATTTAACGGCGTCTCCTGATAAGAAAGTGAAGGAAATAAAGAACGGCAAGATAGAAGGAAGCTTTAAAGGCAATATCCTGGTTATGGACGACGAAGCCGACCTGCGCGAATTGGTAACGGACATCTTAACGAGTGTAGGTTTTGATGTTACTGCCTGTTCCGATGGCCAGGAGGCGATCGTTTATTATACCCATGCTTTACAGGCCGCTCAGCCGTTTAATTTGGTGATTCTGGATTTAACCGTACCGGGCGGAATGGGCGGCAAAAAGACTATCGAAAAATTACTGGAGATTGATCCCAAGGTTAAAGCCATTGTTTCCAGCGGATATTCTAATGATCCGATCATGGCCGAATATGACAAATTTGGTTTTAAGGGCGTAGTTACAAAACCTTACAGCGCCGAGCAACTGATCACCGTAACCAACGAAATGCTGAATAAGAAAATATGAGCAGGCGGATAGAATATCCAATAATTAATGTGGAATGTCCGATGTCCAAAGATTGACATTACGGAACATAGTTGGATATTGATGATTGGTTACTGGATTTTTAGTGCGCTACATAACGGACGTTGTTTACCTATAGTAACGCTTTAACGAATTTTCCGCGATGCAGATTTTTTTCCTGTGCAGCCCCGTCTTTAACCAGCCAATTTCCCCGCAACAAAACCGATTCGATTTGTCCCCTGGTTTCATATCCTTCATAGGGCGACCAGTCCGTAGCCGAATGCAGATTTTGTGCGGATATTTTCGAACTACCTTCGGGATTAAAAATGACCACATCCGCGTCTGAACCTTCCGACAGAACGCCTTTCTGAGGAAACAATCCGAACAAACGCGCCGGTTCCTCGGCGATCAAACTAATTAAACGCTGCAAGCTTAAACGTCCTTGGGCCACGCCTTCGGAATAGAGCAGTGGGAACAAGGTTTCCACGCCGGCCAATCCGTTGGGCGTTACATGGAATTGGCGGTTGCCCATCTCTTTTTGCCGCAAGGTGAACGGACAGTGGTCCGTGCCCACCACATCGATTTGTCCCTCCTGCAAACCTTGCCACAGGTATTCCTGATCGCGTTCGCTGCGGAAAGGCGGGGCGGCGATGTAACGATAGCCGTCTTCCCGCTGGTAAACCGTATGATCGAAAATCAGATATTGAGGACAGGTTTCCAGGTATACGGATTGTCCGCGCTCTTTGGCGGCGTGGGCGATCTGCACCGCTTCGGCAGTAGTTAAGTGTACAAAATAAATGGGACAACGGATGAACTGGTTTAAGGTAGTGATGCGCCATACCGCTTCAATTTCCGCTTCAGGCGGACGGCTGAGGGCGTGGTGCATGGCGGTGGTTTTATTGTGGAGGATGAATTTTTCGGTCAGAAAATGAATCAAATGACCGTTTTCGGCATGGAACATCACGGTGCCGCCGGCCAGCTTTACCTTCCACAGCACATCTAAAATCTGTTCATCATCTAATTGCATACCGGCTTCTTTGTAAGCGGTAAATGCTTTAAAGCTGATTAGGCCTTTATCAATGATGGAAGGGATCTCCTTCAGACGCACCTTATCCAAATCGGTAATGTTGCAATGGAAGGTATAATCTACGCTGGCTTTCCCTTTGGCCCAATCTATACGTCGTTGCAAACTGTGCATCAAGGATTCACCGGGCTCCTGAACGGTAAAATCCATTACAGTAGTCACGCCGCCGTGCAGGGCGGCCAGCGTGCCGGAATCAAAATCATCGGCAGAATGCGTACCGCGGATGGGAATGCCCATATGCGTGTGCGCGTCGATAAATCCGGGAAAGATATACTTGCCGCTGGCGTCAACAATTTCTGCTTTTGCATCGGTGATGTTTTCGGCGATGCGTTCGATGGATTCGCCGGCAATCAGAAGGTCGCTTGTAAAAATCTTCTGCGGAGTAACGAGTTGACCGTTTTTAATAAGGATTTTTTGCATAATTTACCCTGAGGAATTTGACATTTGCTGAATATACTTAAAATTTTAATTGAAATAAATTTAAACGGAAATCAATAGGGTTTTTCCTTTTCCAATATTTATGCCTGTAAGTAAAAATAGAGCTGAAAATTTTGCTTTGGGAGAAAATAATGAATGTGAGTGAAGCGCCCATGATGTATTTGCCAAATGAAGCATAACGGCGTCATAAAATCAATAAACATTTTACCCTATTAATCTATCCTGTTATCTTGTCTGATGAGAGAACTATTTGTTTTTGTATTTAAGTGTTGAGTTTACTCTAAAAAGGTCTCTCACTGTCATTTTCCCACCACGAAGTGGTTCCTTTCCCGTAGGGATCACTCCGTGGCGGAAAAGGGGACGGCCTTTGCCGCCACGGAGCAAGGCGACGAAAAATCTATTGTTTTTATTGAGGATATAAGGTTTCTCATCCCGATGAATCGGGATT
>CAZIBE010000055.1:0-26969 GCA_964536685.1 uncultured Calditrichaceae bacterium
TTGCATCCAGCTTCCATTAACTTCAAACCGATCGCCCACTCCATTAATTATTACGCCACCTATGGTTTTAGGATTTAGATGCCAATAAAATCCTAACAAATCTAAACAAAGCGACATGTTCGATACGCCATCTTGTTTTTTAAGATAATCAATTGCTACTTGAAGTTCGGATGGATAGCCTACACTGGCATACCCTAATCCCCAATACGTATACCAAGATTCCGTGTTTGAGCTTTTTTCATTAAAGTCCTGAAACTCTTGAGAAAACGCCGTTGAAGCCTAGAGAAATAAAACAACAACTAAGTAGAAAAGTCGACGCATAAGAAGCACTCCTTTTTATTAGTTCAACAAAATCTTTACTATATTACAGCAAACCGATTGATAAAAGTCTTGATATAAAGGACCGTTAAACTTCTTTCGAATTCATTCATTCCCAACTGCATCCCCTCCTGCATGCCCGATATCTCGATTCAAAGTCTACGTAAAGCATTTTGTGAAAACAGGGGAGCTTCAGCTCTTATTATCTAAAACAAAAGAATTCTCAGCATATAAATACCCGAAACAGTCATTTGTTATTTTTTAATATTTACTTTGGACAGTATGAAAAAAACGTATATGTAAATCTAAATTTTGTTTTATAAATCCAGTTTAATTATATAATATTTTTACAATAGAATCAAATAATTTTGCTAAAAAACATAGTCTTCCACTGACAATTAAACATGAAAAAATAATTTGATATTCAAAAATATCCCGTCTAAAACTGACCATTACCGATTTTATATTTGGAAAGTTTATACCGCAAGGTTTCTCTGGGGATCTGCAAGAGGCGGGCGGTTTTACTGGCATTTTTGCCGCTTAGCTGATAGGCCCTTTCTATGATGGCAATTTCAGCCTGTTTAAGAACTTCATCCAGCGAGTATCTGCCGGTATCAAATAGTTCATCGCAGATATTGATTGGCTCATTTTGCACTTCGTGTATAAGTTCAGCCGGTAAATGCTGCATGTCAATTTCCTCCTCCCGCTGCAAAATACAGATGCGTTCCACGATATTCTTTAACTCGCGCACGTTTCCCGGCCAGTCGTATTCTTTCAATATTTGCTCGGCCTCGGGCGAAAAGCCTTTAATGTCTTTATTAAATTTTTTATTAAAGAAGTGTAAAAAATAATTAGCGAAGATCAAAATATCATCACCCCGCTCACGCAGGGGCGGGATATCGATGCGCAGCACGTTTAAGCGGTAATACAGATCTTCGCGAAATTCCCGGTTAGCGATCGCTTCTTTAAAATTTTTATTGGTAGCGGCAATAATGCGTACATCCACTTCCTTATCGGCAGTGGAACCTAAACGGCGAATTTTTTTATTCTCAATTACACGCAAAAGTTTGGCCTGCAGGGCTAAGCTCATCTCGCCGATTTCATCTAAGAACAAGGTACCCTGATCGGCCTTTTCCAGCAAACCGATTTTTCTTTTCTTGGCATCGGTAAAAGCGCCCTTTTCGTAACCAAACAGTTCGCTTTCTAACAAAGTTTCCGGAATGGAAGCGCAATTAATCTCCACAAACTCCTGTTCGTGGCGCGGGCTTAAATTATGAATAGCTCTGGCCACCAGCTCTTTACCCGAACCACTCTCGCCGGTTATCAGCACTGTTTCTGAGTCGTACTTGGAAAATTCCGAAATTTGATGTTTTACTGTTCGGATGGAATCGCTGGCGCCAAGAATGGTCTCCGGCCCTATTTCAATTTGCCCCTCCTGCAGACTGCGCACACGATCCTTTAATTTTTGCGTTTCCAGCGCCAGCCGGGTGATCAAACGGATGGCGTCGGCCTTAAAGGGTTTTTTAATGTAATCGTAAGCGCCTAATTTAATCGCCTCCACCGCCGACTCTACCGAAGCATAGCCGGTTACTATGATAACCAATAAATCGGGTTTAATCTCTTTCACTTTTTTCAGCACATCCAGCCCGGACATGTCCGGCAGGTTTAGATCCAGCAAGGCCAAATCTATATCTTCATTTTGCACGGTTTCCAGCGCGTCCTGGCCGCGGCCTTCTAAAAAAATTTGATAATTTTCCCCGCTGTAAATGCGTTTTAAATTTAAGCGAATAAATTCTTCGTCATCGACGATGAGTATGTTTTTCCCGGTCATTTATTTTTCCTTTGAGGTTACAATTTCATTTTGGGAAGAACCGGTAAATAAATGGTAAAGGTGGCGCCGCCGCCGGGATTGCCGCTAACTTCAATTTGCCCGTGATGTTCCGAGATAATACTTTGCGTGGTAGAAAGACCCAAGCCGGTGCCCTCTTTATTTTTACTGTAAAACGGTTCAAAGATTTTCTCCGCCTCTTCTGCGGAGATCCCCGGCCCGCTGTCGCTAACCGCCACCTCCGCCCACATATCGGGATGGTTTTCATTTAAATCTTCAAATACCTGAAAGATAAAATAATCTTTCAGAAAACGCGTTCGAACGCTAAGCATTCCGCCGTCAGGCATCACCTGAATGCTATTTAAAAAAAGATTTAACAGCGCCTGACGTACCTTTTCTGGATTAAGATACAGATCGGGCAATCGTTCGTCAAATTCAACATGGACTTTAATAGCGGCCTGGCGGCATTGCTTATCCACAAACTGCAGGGTGGAGCGGATCAGTTCGTTAAAATCAGTCATGCGGTAGGCCCCGCGATCGGGATTAGCGTAGTTCAGCACTTCCTGCGTTAAATTTTCCAGACGTTCAATCTCCGAGAGAGCCATGGTAACCAGGCGGGCAATATCCGGTTTATCGGCAATACTATCATGCAGATCGTCCAAAAATAAACTAACACCGGTAAGCGGGTTGCGGATTTCGTGCGCGATGCCCGCGGCAAATCTTCCCAGCGAGGCCAGCCGTTCCATGCGCTGTAAATGTTCATCCATATATTTTTTCTCGGTAACATCCTCTATAATGATGATGCTTTCTCCGCTGACCGGATTATCGCGGTTCATGACGGAGGCATTGATGGTTAAATATTTTATTTCATCGCCGCTGCGAAATTTCAGATTATAGCCATGATAAAAACCACGTTGCTGTAAACGTTTTTGGATTTCTTCCATTCCCGGACGATTATTCCCAAACAGCTCCCAAACATTTTGACCGTTTAGTTCATGCTTGCCCGCGGTAAGTATCTGCCGGGCAGCGCGGTTGGAACTGGTAATCCGCCCCTCGGAATTCACAGTAATTACGCCGTTAATCATATTACGAAATACATCCTGAACAAAATTGCGCTGATGCATTACTTCCTGATATAAACGCGTATTTTCAATTACGCGCGAAGCCTGGTTGGCCAGAACCTGCAAGGAATTAATATCCAGCTCACTAATCTGCCTGGCGCTGCGCAGTTTATCCGCCCCTAAAATACCGATGATTTTTTCTTTCACCTTAAGCGGAACAAAGACAAAGGAATTGCTGCGCCCGTAGCTTCTGATCTTTTTATCCAGCTCGGTAGCCGTACTGTACTTGGAAAAATCGTCCACAAAAATTATTCGCCCTTCTCTGGCTACGCGCGTTTCGATGCAATCAAAATGCTGCAGGTGATACTTGGAACGGCGGGCGTATTTTTCGCCTTCGGCAGTAAAACCATGTGTTTCCTTGCACTCCAGATACTCACCTTTTTCATCCAACAAATACAAAATAGCGCGGTCAAAGCCCACGCTTTCCACGCAGTTCTGCAGAATGAGTTTGATTACACGGTTCATGTCAAAGGTACTGCCCAAAATATTACTGATGCGCTGGATACTCTTAAATATTTTAATCTGATACTCTAAATCACGGGCGTAATTTTCCGTTTCCGTCTTTGATTTTTTAAGTTGGTTATAGGAATTGAGCAGCGCCTCGCGGCTCTTTTTCAGCTCGTAAGACATAAAATTGAATACCATAGCCAAAACGCCAATCTCATCGCGACGATCAACATGAATGGCTTTACCCGGCGAGCCGAAGGCTATTTCGCGGGCGGCCGACATAATGGTTAGTACCGGTTTGGTAATGCCACGGGAAAAAAACCAGGAAACAATCAAGCTGATTAATAAAAGAGCGGCCACAAGCCACATCAGATTTTGGCGCAACGATTGCAAGGCATAGCGGATACTATTACCGATAAAATACGCCGGCAAATGGAAACTCTGTATTTCGGCGCCGATGGTGATTCCGCCAAAAACCCCAAATTTTTTATAGGGTCCGCTGTTAAATAAAATGGGCGCATAGGCCATGATTTTGGTAATACCGCCCACATTAGTCGTAACCACCGAACCCGCCTGCCTTTTGCGCACCTGTCGGGCCACGAACGGATAATTATCATGGATGAATCCGGCGCTGTCCAGGTTAAAGGGCATCCGCCCAATCTTTAAATCCTCTGCGCTTGTTAAACTTGTATAGGCTGGCACCAGATGCCCTTCGGTATCGACGCCGCGAATATCCCAGAATTTAGGATGGGTTATGATCCAGCCCTCATCGTCGAACATAAAAGCATAGTTACCGGAATAGTAGCTTGGAAAAAGAATGCGTCGTTTTTGCAGCGGCAGGAGATGTTGTGTAAATTCCATTAAATGACGATGATCCAGCGCCAGCGCCAGCACGCCTATAAAACGACCGTTTTCAAACACGGGTGTAGCAAAACGGATTACGCCGTCGTAGCGCCGGCCTTCGATGGCGGTTTCGATGCGCTCTTCTCCACGCAGCTGTTCCTGCCGCGTAACATAAAAGCCGTTTAAATGAGAAACATAAATCTGTCCCTCAGGCAGGCGGCGAGCTCCTTCAAAATAGCGCTCGCAGCGGTAGGCGGTGTTCTGTGGTTCACGCACATTTTTCAATTCCGACACCGGAACAATATGATTATTTTTAATTTTTATTTTTTCGTTGCCGTTGGCGTCAATGAAGGCCACTTCCTTGTAGAGAGGAATAAGCTCGTGCAACTGCCCCGGATTTTTGTTCGTCCCCGTGCGTATCCAGATTTCGCCCTCATTTTGGCGGGAAAATGTTAAATAGACGCCGGAGCGCCGCGGCAATTCTTTTAGATACAGCAAATCTTTTTCGCAACGTTTAAGGAAATCGCTCATGGACTGAGCCGTTAGAACCGCCTGCAGTTCCAGCGCGTCACGCGTTTTGCGGTTAAGCGTGGTGGTCGTGCGTTTTACGATTTCGTCGCCGGCGCTGTTAATGGTTTTTAGCGTATAAACGCCAAGGACTAATACCGGAATAATCGTAATAATCAGAAAGGCCAGTAATACACGGCGGAAAATGCCAAACCGTGCATTAGGATAATAACTCCAAATATTCCCGAGATGGCGCTTTGACGGCTCCTCGTGGGACTTTTTCTTGGACTTCAATTTATTAAATAACCACATTTTTATATGTTACGCGTTCATCTACTCTTCGCAGCAGAATAAATCCTGTAATAAAAAAGGTTAAAACCGAAAGCACTGCCAGCCGCTGATTAGCGGTAACTGTAGAAATCAGGCCGAACAGCAGCGGCCCCAGAACCGCAGAAAATTTTCCGGTGAGAGCATAAAACCCAAAAAATTCCGCTTCCATTCCCTCCGGAATAAGACGTCCCATCATTGCCCGGCTGGCCGATTGCGAAGATCCCATGGCTACGCCGGCCACCAATCCGACCAGATAAAAAGATACGGCATCGCGGGCTAAAAAACCACCCACAACAACGCCCATCCATAAAAACAATGTTAAATTGATGGTTTTTTTAGGCCCCAACTTATCGGTGAGGTAGCCGAAAATATAGGAACCGGAAATTGCCGAGGCCTGCACAATGGCAAAAAACTGAATCACCTCCAACAACGAAAAGCCCAAAGTATCGCTGGCATAGATACCGCTAAAATAAATGACCGTGTTGACTCCGTCAATATAAATAAAATAAGCGACTAAAAACTTGGTGATATGCGGAAATTCACGGATGCGTTTAAGCGTTTGGATGGTTCTGCGGTAGCCGTTACGCATAAAGCCGCCGGTTAGGCTTGCGGAAAATGTTTTTTCTCTGACAAAAATATACAGGGGCATGGAAAAGGTAAAAAAGAAGAGCGCCGCCCAGACAAAGGTTGGGCGCATCAAGGAAAGGTCGCCCAATGCAAAAGCGCGCTTAGCGTAGGGCATGGCAATTAACAAAGAGACCAGCGACCCCACATACCCTAACGCAAAGCCGTAACCGGAGATTCTGCCGATATTATCCGACCGTGATATTTGCGGCAGAAAACCGTTGTAAAACACAATCGCCCCTTCAAATCCGATATTACCGATGATAAACAGCAGCATGCCTTGCCAAATCATGCCGCTCTGTAAAGAATAAAGCAGCGCTGTGGCCGTAATGCAAACAAGAGAATAGATAAATAAAAAATATTTTTTACGACTGCTGTAATCGGCTACCGCTCCTAAAAAAGGGGAACTTAAAGCGACCAATAGCATGGAAAAGGCGCCGCTCAACCCCCAAAGCAAATCACCTGGATTGCGCACCAGACCTAAAAATGAGAGCTGTAAATCACCGACAATATACTTTTTAAAATAGACTGCGTAAACCACCGTTACAACAATAACGCTGTAGGCCGTATTGGCAAAATCGTATAAGGTCCAGGCCAAAATCTCTTTGCGGTTGCGGCGGCGTTCTATTTGATTTGATGTTGCGATTTCCGTTCCCCTTCTTCAGCTAATGAAGTCAGGAATATACGGCAAAAAAAAACCTTCTCAAAAAAATTGAGAAGGTTGGGAATGTAAAACGCACTCGCTTTTACAATTGGTTTTGCACATTTTGCACTACAGCGTTAATCACCGCCTTCAGCGTATTGAAAACGCCATCGCCGCGGACGGCAATCGCCTCAAAATAAGGAATATCAAAGAAGTTCAGCCGTTTTTGCAACTCATCGATGGCTTCCACACCCGGCAAATCGCGCTTGTTGTATTGAACCACCCAGGGAAAGTTTTCCAGTGAGTTGCCGTTTTCTTTAAGATTTTTCTCCAAATCCAGCAAGGTTTCAATATTGGCTTCCATGCGGTGGGGTTGAGAATCGGCCACAAATACGATGCCGTCCACGCCGTTTAAAATAACTTTACGGCTGGACGCATAATACACCTGACCGGGCACAGTGTATAAATTAAATTTCGGTTTTTTCCCTTTGATACGTCCAACTTCTATCTGCATAAAATCGAAAAATATCGTGCGATCTTCCTTGGTTTTGAGGGAGACCAGGTCGCCTTTCAGTGAAGGGTCAAGTTTGGAATGGATATATTCCAGATTCGTGGTCTTTCCGCTCATTCCCGGACCATAGTATACAATCTTAAGATTAATCTCTTGTAAAGCCCAATTAATAAACATCTCATTCCTCTTCTGTTTTTATGGCCTGAAGCTTATTTGAAGGAGTCATCTAATGCATCGCCTAACAGCGTGCTGAAATCGGAATCGATGATCTGTTCATGCTCTTCTTCACTGCCTTCGCCCTCTTTGAGCGCATTGTTTAAATCTTCAATAGCTTTTTTAGTATAAATTCGAATTAGTCCCAGCGTAACGCTTACATCAAAGACAACTACCAGAAAAAAGTCATCCCCTACATTGGATAAATACACATTCCGTTTATCTCCTTCATGGAAGAGCAGTTTAAACTTGGCCTCTTCGCCAACCAGTTTAGCCATCTCTGAGGTGGCGGCAAAATCACTGGCCGCTAACGCCGAAAGTACGGTTGTGTTCATCTCTTCGATATTGCCGCGCTGGCTGATCAACTGACCGCTCATATCCGCAAACAAGATGGCGGAAGCCTTGGTCTTGGTGGCCAGTTCGGAAAGCACTTTAGTGATAGCGTCGTATTGCTTCCCGTTCAGGATCACCTGCCTGCTTCCATCCTTTAATTTCTTGGTTTGTACCATTGTGTATTCCTTATGTTATATTACATACGCATGGTTCGCTGCTTTTTTAAACGCTCCAGAGCAATTTTCACACTCTCCCTCAATCGCTCCAACGCATCCCCCAATTGTTCTATTTCATCGTGCGTGTGAATAACAATTTTCTCGTCTAATTTACCCTGGCTAATTTCATCCGCTTTCTGTTTTAAATAAAGCATCGGATTAATAATTTTGTTTGTTACAATATAAACAATTAACCCCCACATCAGAAGGACAGCTAAGGTAATAATCCCTATCACCTTAGTGGCTGTACTAAGTACACGTTCTCTTACATAGTCCTGCCTGATGCCGACGCGAATATATCCCAGATAGCCTTCTTCCACAGGGACCCAAATATCATATACATCCATATTGTCCTGATTGACCATTTTAACCATGGCGTCGCCCTGATGTTCGAACGAGGGTACAGGCTGATCTAACAGCGCCTGAGGCACATTGCCGTTGTAAGTGTCCACTAAAATCGTAGAATCGCTTTTCTGGATTAGAACGTACTCCACGCTTTCATAATTAACGCTGTTGGAAATAAGCTGGCGCAGTCCCACTTTATCTTCTTCCACGATTTGCTCCGCGGCAAACAGGGCTAAATCGCTGCCGATGATGCGGCCCTTGGATATTAATTCTTTTCCCAGATTATTGTACACCTGATAGCGCAAAAAAACAATCAAAAAAACGCTGATCAGGATATTAGTAAGCAGCATGATAAAACTGATTTTCCAGCGCAGGCTCAGATATTTCATTCGCTTTTGACTTCCTTCATTACTTTTAACATCCTCTGCTGAAACATAACTTTCTTTTCATCATCAGGGATTTCCTCACTGATGGTTTCTATCAATTCCGGCAGCCGCTCCAGTAAAAACGCTTCTTTGCTTCCTTCAATGGCCCACAGGGCGTCTTCGATAACGAAGGGCGCTACCGGACCGATGACGGCGGTCAATTCTGTTTCCAGATTGGAAAAGAATTGTGTCGGCGCTATATCTTCTTTTAAACGCGTCGTCGAAACAATTTCGATCAGTTCTTTTTCATACAGCCCGTTAAATAAATTAAGCGCTTCATCAAGATTTAAGGCCAGCACTTTGGCCACATCGGCAATGGTTTTATGGCCATCAATTTGCGTAATCACAGCCCACTCTGCCGAACGCAGCGTAACATCGGTAGGCGATTTGCCTTTAGAAAGAGCAAAGACCACATGCTCGTGAGGAATAGGCTTTTTATCCGTATCCACCGCTACCTTCCGTCAAGTAACCAGTTTTATTAAATATATATGATTTGTACCGTTATATCAATTTTGCCAGTATTTTTTTTTCACGCTCGCTCCAGGTTATCTTATTAAAAATAAGATTACGATCCGCCAGGTGATTTTTAAGCCATTTATGAAATTTTTTATGTTCCAGCAAACGCGACATAATCACATTCAACGTAATACGCAAAAGCGACAAAACACGCGAAGAACGACAAATTGCCACAACAATAAACTGATCCGTCGCTTTACAGATTACGTAACGGTTTTGCCAGTAATATTCGATTTCCGTTACTTTTCTGGTTTTGCGATCAAACGCTGCGATTGTACTCAATATGCGGTTCGTTAGTTCCTGCAACTGTTCTTTGCTATAAGCCTTACCGCGGTAGTCGGCGATATCTGCCCTATAAGAAGCTGTTAAAACAACTTCTACTCCCTCGATGCTCTTGGCTTCTTGTAATATTTCTTCTAACATCTTCTATATAATTCGCTTATTTAATTCGACCTATTTTGGATAAAGTTTAGTAAAAACATCACTTAAGCAATCGCCTGCCGTAACAACGGCAACAGCACATCCAATTTATTTTTAATATCCATCTCCAATAGAATAAAGAACTGATTGTATCTGGTAATGACAAATTTATTAGCCGAAGCAGTAATGCTGATGAATTCTGGGATTTCACTGCGGAAAATTTCACCAATGTGCTGTGTTTGAATCAAAGCAAACAGCATCAGCATAGTCTCTTCGCTTTTATCCTCGCTGCTGCTGGCGATTAGTTCGCCCTCCTGATTAAAGATGGTTACCTGCTTTACGCCTTTTACCGTAAATAAGCGTTCAAACAGATGATCGTACTTGCGCTCCTGTCCGTCATCCTGAGAATCTAATTGGTGCAGCCCGTCTAATAACAGGTTATTCCAATGGGTATGAATGGTACGCGCCGGCGGACGAATACCGTTTTCTACCTTAAAATTGCCGGAATATAAAGACAACAGACGAAACACGGCCTGTTCACCGATATCCGGATCAAACTCGGCATGAACTACCTGACCATTATCGAAATAGACAAAGCCGTATTTACCGTTGTGTTCAATGGTCAGCTTGGCTGTATTGCGCTCCATACAGTTTAACTGAATTAAACTGGGCAGTTTTAAATCTTTTAAGTTTCCTACCAGGGCCATTTTAACTCAACATATCCATGACTAATTTTTTAAATTCTTTCATATCAAAGGGCTTTTCGATATAATAGTCTGCCCCTTTTCCTATTGCGTTTTCTTTATGCTCATCGGAACCGTAAGCGGTCATAACAATCACTTTGGTTTGCGGATGCATACTTTTAGCTTTCTCCAATACTTTAATTCCGCTGATTCCCGGCATGAAAATATCCGTTACGATCAAATCAAAAGGCGCCTCTTCAAGCCGTTCCAGCGCTTCTTCCCCGCTGCCGGCCGTCACTACTTCGTAATCGTTTTTAGAACGGATAAAACTTTGGTAAAGACTAAAAGTCAATGTCTCTTCATCATCTACAATAAGCAATCGTTTCGCCATGACTATACCCGATTATTTTGTGAATCATTTATCGGAAAATACAGTTTAAACGTTGTTCCTTGTCCTTCCCTGGAATGCAACTCTATTTTTCCGCCGTTTTCTTCCATCAAACGGGTGGAGATGGATAATCCCAATCCCAGTCCGTTACTTTTTGTGGTAAAAAAGGGATTGAATATTTTTTCCTGTATTTTTTTGGGGATACCCTGTCCGCTATCGGCCACCTGCACCTCCACCGCCGGCTGGGCGTTGCCGTCATGCTCAAATTTAACGCCTTCCACAATGGCCGTTTTTACATGAATTTCGCCATCCGGCGCCAAAGCGTCCAGTGCATTTAAAAACAAATTTAAAATCACCTGCTCAATCTGGCTGGCATCCACATATACTCGCGGCGTATCGGCCGCAAATTCTGTATTAAAGGTGATGCCTTTCTTTTTGAGCCGCGGGGCCAATAGCAAATAGACGCCGTCTATGATCATTTCAATATCATGAAATTCCTGACTGGGTTTGCTGGGCTTGGCAAAATTAAAAAAGCGTTTCAGCAGTTCGTTGCTGCGATCGATCTCTTTAACGATGCGTGTAACCAATTGAGTGCGGAAATCTCCGGGGGCAAAACTCTCTTCTAATACCTGGGCCGACGTTTTAATGCCCGCCAAGGGATTGCGTATTTCGTGGGCGATACCCGCCGAAAGCTCCCCTAAGGTAGCTAAGCGTTCCATGCGTTCGATTTGCCGGCGTAAATTATTCATGGCCGTAATGTTGCGGAAAATAAATACGATGCCTTTGGGTTCCTTGTTTCCCTCATTCTGCAGAAGCGATGTACTAAAACCGGCCGGAATGGGCTGACTTTTTTTATCCAATAAATAGATTTCTTTACTTTCGTACATGTGCCCTTTAACGATATTCTCGAATATCGTTTTCCCTTCCTGCGGATCGGCGAAGAGCCGGAAGATTTGCGCCCCCTGAATTTCCAGATAATCATATCCAAACATATCCAGCGCTGTCCGGTTCATAAAGGTAATGCGTCCTTCCATATCGGTGGTTAACAGTCCGCTGGAGATTTGCTGGATAATGCCGCGATGAAAATCGAACACTTTTTCCAGTTCATGAAAGCGCTTAAGAAGCAGATTATATTTATATTTGTAATCGTTATTCGAAGGTTCGCGCTCATTGGCAGCTTTGCCGTCCAGAGCGGAATAAAACTTTTGCAGTGTTACGGCAGCTTCTTTTTTGCTTTCAAACTGTTTGCTCATACGATATAGTTCATCTTGCAGAAGGTTTTGAGGCTCTCGTTTATTTGCTCCTTAATGACAACGATTTTAAATATTTGCGTCCATGATTGCAAATCTTTTATTTAGTTCAGCATGACAGGATCAACATCGACCGAAACGTGAATATCATGACCCTGTTTTTTTAAAAACGGCGATAAAACTTCGCGCAGTACTTTTTTTGTATGTTCGCCTACCGGGTCGGTTTGGCGGTTCAGACGCATAAAGAACTGCCAGCGGTACCTATTGTTAACGCGCGGTAAAATAGCCGGCGCCGGCCCGACCACCTGGCACCAGTTACGCGTCCGCCGCTGAATAGTTGCAGCTAACATGCGCGCCGTGCTGATAGCATCGCTGTATTTTACCGCGCTAATCATCACCTGAATCAAACGGAAATAGGGCGGATATTTGTAATTACGGCGATGTTCCATCTCCTGCATATAAAATCCAACAAAATCATGATAGTGCGCCATCTGGATAGCGTAGTGACTAAAGTGATAACTTTGAATAACTACCTCGCCGGCGTTATCGCGGCGACCGGTGCGGCCGGCCACCTGCGTAAGCAGCTGAAACACGCGCTCCGGCGCGCGGAAATCCGGAATAGCCAATCCCACATCCGCCGAGATAACGCCCACCAGCGTAACATTGCCGAAATCCAGCCCCTTGGCAATCATTTGCGTGCCCAGCAAAATATCAGCCTCGCCGCGTGAAAAGCTGCTTAACATCTGATCGTGGCTTTTTTTACCGCGCGTCGTGTCCTGATCCATGCGGATAATGCGCGCTTCGGGCAGGAGCTGCTGCAACTCGTTTTGTACGCGCTGGGTGCCCACGCCTTTGTAAACGATTTGCTTGCCGCCGCAATTGGGGCATTCGTGATAGGCCGGCTGGCTGTACCCGCAGATATGGCATTGCAGCTTTTCGTTGTAGGAGTGATAAGTTAGCGTCACATCGCAGTTTGGGCACACCGCAATAAATCCGCAGGAAGTACACTGCATAAAGGAGGAGTAGCCCCGCCGGTTCTGCAATAAAATAATTTGCTTTTTTTGGCTGAGACGCTCGCCAATTTTATCTAACAGCACCTGCGAGAACAACGACGTTTGCCGCCCCAATTTAGCTCGTTTCAGCTTCATATCAACGATATAAACCGCCGGCATGCGCAGGTTATCCACCCGGTTGCGGATTTCCAGTAAACGGTATTTTTTTATTCGGGCGTTGTAATAGGATTCCAGACTGGGCGTGGCCGACCCAAGGATAACCGCCGCCTTGTGCACTTTTCCCCAGTACATGGCCACATCGCGGGCATTGTAACGCGGCAGCGTATCGGTTTGTTTGAAGGTGGTTTCGTGTTCTTCGTCCACTACGATCAAACCGATATTTTTTAAAGGGGCAAACAACGCCGAACGCGGCCCGATGACCACGCGCGTACGTCCCTGATAACAAGCCATCCAGGCGTCTAACCGTTCGCCGGAAGTCATTTTGCTGTGGAATACGGCCACCTGCTGCGGGGCCAGCGATTGAAAGCGCGACATGGTTTGCGGAGTTAAGGCAATCTCCGGAATCAGAATAATGGCCTCTCTGCCGCTGTTCAAAATTTCCTTAAGAATTTCGATGTACACTTGCGTTTTGCCGCTGCCGGTAACGCCGTGCAGTAAAAAAGGCGCAAAGGTCTTTTCCTGTAATTTGGCTTTAATTGCGCTGATGGCCTGCGTTTGTTCCTCTGTTAACTGAATATCCCGCTTTTCCTCGGAAAACTCCCATTGCGGTTTGCGTTGGATTTCCTTCTCCTCTAATGCGCACAATTGATAGCCGGCCATTTTTTGCAGCGTAGGGGAGCTCATACGCGTTTGCTTCAAAAACTCCGAGCGCAACATGGACTGTCCGCGGTGCTCGATCATAAAGGCATCCACTTCCGTACGTCTTTTGATGTACTTCAAATAATCGGCATAGGCCTGTTTGCGCTGTTCGTAATCTTCGGGAATATTCACAAAGGTACGCACGAGTTTACGAGCGCTGCCGGTATTAAGCGTTTCTTTTCCGTAAATCAGCCCCATGCTGCGTAAACGGCTTAGTAAATAATAAAAGGCGCCGTAACCGAATTTTTTACGGTAAAAACTTTTGCTTCGGCCCGGGTCGCCGCCAATAAGCAGGTACAACTCACGCTGGCGGTCGGTCAGGTCACTGTCGTCGGCCTGTGCCGAGATAAAAATATTTTCCTCTTTTTTTTGGTCGATGCCTTTAGGCAAAGCCAGATAGATGGCCTGCCCCCAGGAAGAGAGATAATAGTCGGCAATCCAGCGCGTTAGCCGCATCATTTCCGGAGTGATTAAGGGCGCTTCGTCTAATACATCGATAACCGATTTGAGCGATTTGATATTCGTTTTCTCCGGCAAAGCCACTATCACGCCGGTAATAGTGCGCCGGCCGAAGGGAACTAAAACGCGCATGCCCACCTGCAGATTCTTAATTTCAGCAGGAATTTTATAGGTGTAAGCGTGGTCCAACGGTAAATTGAAGACGACTTCGGCAAAGGGCATAATTATCAGCCTTGATTTTAACGATTCACTAAAACAACAACAATAGAAAAATACGCATCATAATGATTCAATGACAAATAAATATGCGGAAGGTGGAGAAGTAGTAAGTGGTAAGTTCTTAGTGTCAGGCGTTTAGCGGATGACAGTGGGTGTGCACGTTCTCTGTTCTCTGGTTACTAATTAAACACTGAGGGCGCTGAGCGCACCGAACCTTTGCGAACCTTCCCGAGGTTCGTAAAGATAAAACTTAATAATCGACCACTGAGCACTCAGAGCGCACAGAGATTTTTTTACTAATTCCTGCTTTCTCTTTTCTGGTTTTTCCTTTTCTACAGGCGTGGGTTTGCCCCTGTTCAGTTCGATTTCAAAAATACTTGTCCCCTCCCCGTCCGTCCTACGACGGACACCCCTCCCCGCCAGCGGGGAGGGGCAAGGAGGGGCGTTTCCGTTTACTGTTTTCTGTTTTCTATTTTCTGGTTTTTTCTTTCAACGGGCGCGGCTTTGCAGGCGTTCATGGTTTGGCCGGGAGTTAAATTCTACAAACAAATTATACATATTTGAGGAAACAAAAGCAATGTAGGGGGAAGTATTGAGCCTTGGGTGGAAAATGGACACATTTACTATATTTGAATAGAAATGGTTTGAATACAAACCATTTCGTCCTGAGGGTTGAGTGTTTTGTACAAAATCCCGGTTTATCGGGATGATACCGCTTACCTTATTTGCGCCACAGGCGCCCCTTCAGGGTAAACCATTTACTGATCGGTATGCCAACCGAAAACTGTCGGCCGTGACCTACATCGGTCGTTCCGTAAGTCGATCAAAGAGAAAAAAAAGGCGGGCTAAACCCGCCTTAAAAAGCATTATTCTTTTACAACCCAAACCTTTACGGAAGATTCGATTTCGGAATGGAGTTTCACCGGCACCGAATAGATACCCAAAGATTTAATGGGTTCATCCAGCATAATTTTACGTTTATCAATTTTGTAACCCTGTTCAGCCAAGGCGTCGGCAATATTCTGAGACGTAACCGAGCCAAACAGTTTGTCTTCTTCACCCACCTGCACGGCGATAGTACAGGAGACGTTTTGTAATTTTTCAGCCAGTTCCTGAGCCTTTTTCTGGTCGCGCTGCTGCTGCCAGGTTTGGGCTTCCAGTTCGCTGGCCAGCCGTTTTTTACTGGCTTCCGAAGCTATATAGGCAATTCCTTTGGGAATCAGGTAATTACGGGCAAAGCCGTCTTTTACCTTAACAATCTCGCCGGTTTTGCCTAATCGTTCATAATCTTGACGAAGTATTATTTCCATGGCGTACACCTTATTTTTTCAGTTAAGTTTTTACCGCGTAAAATCAGTAACAAATGGTATTAAAGCCAGATGTCTGGCCCGTTTAACAGCCTGAGCCAACTGCCGTTGATGTTTGGCGCAGGTACCGGACGTATGCCGCGGTATGATTTTACCCTGCTCCGTTAGATAGCGAAATAATTTGCGCTCATCTTTAAAATCAATATATACCACCTTATCCTGACAGAAGTGGCATACACGTTTTCTCTTCATTCGTAACATTTTCATATCCCCTTAAATTCTTTTTCGTTTTAAATACAACTTAATTATTCGTCTTTAGCAGCCGGCGTGCTCACCGTTTCCGGCGGAACCGTCGGAGCGGCAGCCGCTGCTTTTTCTTTTTGCTCCTGCGCCATCGCCTTCAGTTTATGCTTATCGTAGCGATAGGTTAAATAGCGCAGCACGTTGTCGTTGTAGTTGTATTCGTTTTCCAACTCTTTGGGGATATTGCCCGTTGCTTCGAACTCGATGGCAGCATAAAAACCATACTGTTTTTTCTGGATTTCATAAGCCAGGCGTTTTTTGCCCCACTTATCTACTTTGCGGACGTTGCCGCCATGTTCCTTGATAATCCCGCTAAAGCGCTCTATCGCCGCGTCGATTTCTTTTGGCGATAAAAGACTATCCAGGATTACGATGGATTCATAAATAGCCATTGAACCTCCTTTGGTCTTAACGATCCCACCCGTTGGGATGGGATAGGATGACTGAGTTAATTAATTAATTGATTTTATGATAACATATTGCAGAGACGATTCATGAATCGCCTCTACAGAATAACGTCCCTACATTAGCGGTGCAATTACCAATGACACCACTGATATTAATTTAATCAAAATATTTAAAGACGGCCCGGCGGTATCTTTAAAGGGATCGCCCACTGTGTCGCCGACCACCGCTGCCTTATGTGCCTCGGAGCCTTTGCCGCCTAAATGCCCGCTTTCGATATATTTTTTAGCGTTGTCCCAGGAACCGCCGGCATTAGCCATAAAAATAGCCAACAGCACGCCGGAAACCGTTACGCCTGCCAACACGCCGCCCATCATCTGGGCATCGTGTAAAATCAGGCCAAAAAATACCGGCGTTAAGATGGCCAGCAAGCCCGGCGCAATCATGCGTTTAATCGCTGCCGCTGTGGCAATATCCACGCACTGGGCGTAATCCGCTTTGGCTTTGCCTTCCAGCAAACCTTTGATTTCCCGGAACTGCCGGCGCACTTCTTCAATCATATCGAAGGCCGCTTCGCCCACCGCTTTCATAGCCATCGAAGAAAAAACAAACGGCAGCACGCCGCCTATCAGCAAACCGGCCATAACTGTCGGATTACTGATATCCAGGGTCATTGGAACTCCCGTTACTTTAGCTATGGTCTCGCGAAAAGCGGCAAACAAAGCCAGCGCCGTTAAAGCAGCCGAACCGATAGCAAAGCCTTTACCGATAGCCGCGGTGGTGTTGCCCACCGCGTCTAACTTGTCTGTACGCTGACGTACTTCCGGCGGTAATTCAGCCATTTCGGCCACTCCACCGGCGTTATCGGCGATGGGGCCGTAAGCGTCAACCGCTAACTGAATACCCGTTGTGGACAACATGCCCAAAGCCGCAATGGCAATCCCGTACAAACCGGAATAGTGATAAGCCGCCAAAATGGCCAGGGCAATCGTAATCACCGGCCAGGCTGTGGAAAACATACCGTTGGCCAGTCCGGCAATAATGTTTGTTGCCGCGCCCGTTTCGCTGGCTTTGGAAATACGCTGCGAAGGTTTGCGCGATTCCGACGTGTAGTATTCCGTCAATAAACCGATAATGATTCCGGCTACCAAACCGGCAATAGTCGCCAGAAATATATCCAAAGCGTCTACCGTTTTGCCGGAAAAATTCACAGCCTGCGGCACAAATTTCTGAATAATAAAATAACTTAAAATGAGCATTAACGCCCCAGCGCCAAAAGTGCCGATATTAAGTGCGTTCTGGGGGTTTCCACCTTCTTTGGTACGGACAAAAAACGTACCGATAATCGAAACAATAATACCCACACCGGCTAACAACAACGGCAGCAATACCAGGTTTCCGGCATTGATAGCTGCGCCTAACACCATTGCGCCAATAATGGAACCTACATAGGATTCAAACAAGTCTGCGCCCATACCGGCCACGTCGCCCACATTGTCGCCCACATTATCGGCAATGGTTGCCGGATTGCGCGGATCGTCTTCCGGAATACCGGCTTCAACCTTGCCTACAAGGTCGGCGCCCACATCGGCAGCTTTGGTGTAAATACCGCCACCCACACGGGCAAACAGAGCAATGGAAGACGCGCCCATGGCAAAACCGGACAGGACGGTGATTACATAGTGTAAATCAGCGCCCTGATCAATGCCGCCATAAGCCCAGAATAAAATCGATAAACCTAACACGCCCAGACCAACAACACTCATTCCCATCACCGATCCGCCGTTAAAGGCAACCGTCAGGGCAGCATTTAAACTGGAACGCGCCGCCTGTGTAGTACGATGATTGGCTAATGTGGCTACACGCATACCGAAATATCCGGCTAAGGCACTACAACTGGCGCCGACAACAAAGGACAAAGCCACTAAACTTGTACGGCGGGACAGGTTGCCCCAGGCCAGCAAAGCGGCCACCGCCACTACAAATACAGCCAATACCTTGTACTCTCGCGCCAAAAATGCCATAGCGCCTTCGCGCACAGCCTGACCGATTTCCTGCATCCGCTCATTGCCCGGATCCTGTTTGGCAATCCAACCGCTACGCCAAAACGCATAAAGCAAGGCCAGCACACCACTGCTAATTACAAACCAGATAACACCCTTTTCCATGGCTACTCCATAGTTTGATTAGTATTAGAAGAAAGAACTTGACGATTGTATCGATTCATGGCTTCATTCATTCCGTATTTCAGCCAGGTTTTTATTCCGTCATAGGTCGCTTTCAGAATATCCGGTAATGCTTCCTGTTCTTTTTCCGTAAAATTCGATAATACAAAATCAACATCATCTTCAACAGGCTGTCCGACGCCTATCCGCAAGCGCCTGATTTCTTCGCTTTGCAGATGATAGATAACGGATTCCATGCCGTTATGACCGCCGGCGCTGCCTCTGGCCCTAAACCGTAAAACGCCGAAAGGCAGATGAAAATCATCATAGATTATCAGCACATCTTCCGGCAACAGATCAAAATGTTCCAGCGCCTGGGCTACGGCTAACCCGCTGCGATTCATATAGGTAACCGGTTTTACAAGCAGAACATCCTCTTGCGCAATGCCGGTTTCAGCAAAATAATAATCCCCTTTACCCGGATTAAAGGGAATATTATGTTTTTGTTGAATAAAATCCAGAAAAATAAACCCAATATTGTGGCGAGTTAGAGCATATTGACGGCCGGGGTTTCCCAGCCCGATTAACGCGCGCACTTTTCTAACTATTCCTGCCCTTCGGAGCCTTCCTTATCACGGGCTGTGATTACTTCCGGCTCTTCCGCAGCTTCTTCGAGTCCTAATTCCTCTTCTTCGTCAGTAGTTTCAGCCACACGCGGCGTCTCGATACGGCACAATACTTCTTCCGGATCATCAAGGAGTTCAAAGTTCTCCGCCGGAATATCTTTCACGCGGACGGCATCGCCCATATCCAACTTTTCAATATTAATCGTAATAATTTCCGGAATATCTTTCGGCAGCACTGAAATTTCAACTTCGTGTTTTACTTTATCAAGAATACCGCCGATTTTGACGCCCTCAGGTACGCCGACAAATTCCACATTGACCGACATGGTAATCTTACGACCTTTTTTCACCTGCATAAAATCTATATGCATTATGCTGTCATGTACGGGATGACGCTGGATATCACGTAAAATCACCTGATGCTTTTTGCCGTTAAAATCCAAATCGATTGTTGAAAAATTCTTGCGTAACAACATCTCCATTTGATGGGCATCGACGGAGAGAGCCATGGGCTCTTTGATTTCGCCATATAATGTAGCCGGAACACGACCGGTTCTGCGTAAACGCCGGGCGGCAGCTTTACCTCTTTCTTCTCGTTTTTCAGCCGCTACTATTGTCTCTACCATTGAACACTCCTCTTAATCATGTTATAAAAAATGCAAGCACTCGCTTGCATTTATATGTATCTCAAAATTGCTGGGGTGGCAGGACTCGAACCTGCGAATCGCGGGACCAAAACCCGCTGCCTTACCGCTTGGCTACACCCCACGATCGTAATTAACCACAGATTCAGAATATAAGGCTAAGCTCCATATAAGTCAAGATATGACCAAACCAATTAAAAGGAAAAATACAAAAAATAAAATCCGCCACAAACGTGGATATACTCGAATAGAAATGGTTTGACTACAAACCATTTCGTCCTGAGAGTTGAGTGTTTGGTACGAAACCCCGGTTTACCGGGATGATACCGATTACCTTATTTGCGTCACAGGCGCCCCTTCAGGGTAAACCATTTACTGACCGGTATATATCAAATTTAAAATTATTTAGGGCAGCTGGGCTCTTATTTGTTATTTGACGCTTGTATTTTGCGATTTTCTAAATGTCACTTTAGAAATTTAGGCGATCATTGAATTCCGGCCGCTCCTTATTAAAACTGCATTCCAAAAGAAATCCTGTGGCCCGTCCCCAGATAATCCGAAAACGGGATAAGCGCATAATCCAAATGATAATTTAAATAGTTTATGCCCAAACCTCCGCTAAACTGGGTACGATTACCGCCGGCAATTATCCCGCCGCGCAGCCGGATATATTGCAGAACCGGCAGTTCAAGGCCGCCGCGCCAGTAAAACGCATCGTTCCGCACCATCTGTACATCGGCGGAAAATACAGGTCGTTGCCCCGTTAACTTTAGCGGCAAAGCATACTCCAGGCCTCCGTTTACCATTAGCGGCAGGGGCGTGGCCACCTGTTCCAACGGACTCATCTTACCCAAATTCCGAATAACCAGCGCGACATTCAGGTTTTCTATCAGGTTTAAACCGCGCACGCCCAAATCCACGACCCAGCCCGAAGCGCTGTGCAGATAATATTTTTCAAAAAGATATTTAACGGTGATACCGGCGCGCCAGGTTTTGCTTAACGCTCTGGCATAAGATAAACCGCCGTAAAAATTGAAGGCGTCCACTTTGCCGTACGGTTCATCTGTCGGCGTTTCCCCGCGGATTTCAACGCCGGGGATGGTGAACATATCCACTGACAGCGCCAGATTGTGTTGGCCGCTCATCAACTGCACTGCGGCAAACTGCTGCGTGATGTCCGCCAGCAATTGACTGTGCATTACCATAAAATTTTTACTGCCGGCGTCGGCCAGACCGGCGGGATTCCAGAAGGCAGCGCTGGCGTCAACGGCGCGCGCCGTAAAGGCCCCGCCTAAAGCAGCCGCCCGGCCGTCCACATCGTTCTTTAAAAAAGAAAGGCCTGTCTTGCCGCCGTCGGCAAACAACAATTGAAGCGCCAACAGTAAAACAAGCGCCCATATATTCACAAAACTCAGTTTCTTCATTTTTTACCCTCTTTTAAAAATAGACCTGCCATGAGAAGACGTGGCTGCTGCCTTCGTCATACACCGAAGGAAGGAAGGCGTAATCCAGCTGTCCGCGATATTTAAAAAAGTCAAAGCCCAGACCGGCGCCAAAAGTGGGATTGCTGCCGTTTAAGCCAAAACGCAGTTCAAGCAAATCCTTGTAGCGGGCCTCTACGCCCAGATGATTAACAAAAACGCTTTTATCGCTCAGCTCAGCATCATACAGTACATACAACCACGGTAAAAAAGCCTGCGCCCTGGCGCCAACAATATAGCGCACCGGAAAAATATCTACGGTAGTTCCGCCGTATTGAAACAATTTATCGGTGTTGGCTTTCAATTTGGAGCTGACGTCGCGCACCGAGGCGCCTAAAGTGATTTTGTCATTTAATAAATAATACAATCCGAGATCCCAGCCCAAGCCGCTGGAAAAATACTCATCCGGTGAAAAACGCATTGATTCCCACATGTACTTAATGGTCACGCCAAAAGCGAACTTTGAGGAAAAGGTACGGCCAAAATTAAAATAGGCCATATTAATGGAGTGCTCGATGCCGCCCGTTTCTTCGCCAATCAGATTATAAGAACGGATATTATCTGCACCGGCATTCAGCCAGCCTACCGAAAATCCGGCATGAGGCGGCGCCGGCATACTAAATCCGATAAAATTAAAACGACGATCCAAGGACATAAAACTATAAGATAAAGGAACGGATTTATGTTGCAAAAAGGCCATGCTGGCCGGATTGTAAAAGGCCGAGTAACCGTCGGTTTCGTCGGCTACTCCGGCATTGCCTAAGGACATGGAACGCGCGCCAAGACCAAGCTGCAAAAAAGCGCCGGCGTAGCCGCCATTGGTTCCGGCAAAAACCTGCGCTGCGGCAATCAGCAAAACTACGATATATTTAAATAAACTACGCATGAATCATTCTCCCTAATTAATCACCACAAATTTACCCCAGGTAACTTTCCCGTTAACTTTAGCGCGGTAAAAATAGACGCCGCTGGCAACGCCGTCCCCGGCAGAATTTTTACCGTCCCATTTGGGTTTTAAATCGCCTATGGGTATGCTGGCTACCGGATTCATGGCAAAATCATATATTTTAATAGCTTCATTCAGAATGTTTCCATCGCCATATTCAAAGCGAATGTACAAATGACGGCTGGGAGAAAACGGGGAAGGATAGGCGTAAATTGCCGGTTCCGGCCGCGCGCTGACCGGCATGTAGGAACGAAAAATGCGCCAGTTAAACGCTCCCTCGTTCAGCGGCGTCATGGCTAAACCGTCGGAACTGCCCAGCCACAAAAGGGATTGCCCCCCTTGCTGTTGAACAGCCGCCGAATAGTATTCTTTTTGCAGAATCTCTTCGCCGCTTTGATAATCCTGCAGCGCAGTGATCACCTGCCAATCGGTTTCGCTTGCGCTCTTATAGTACAGCCCCTGATCCGTCGCTAAAAAGGCCGTATCGCCATGAAAGGCAAAATTGTGCGTAAACAGTCCTTCCTTCGTTAATAGCCGCTGCCAGCTTTTCCCCCAGTCTTTGCTGATACTGACGGCGCGGCGCTCGCTGTCCGCACTGGCTTCAATCGTTGCAGCCCAAATGGTTTCCGTTGCCGGCTGGTAAGCCAGCGCCACTACAAAATTACCGGAAATGGTAGCGCTGTCGGCGGCGCTGAATTTAAAACGTTCCCAGCTTTCGCCGTTATCGGTGCTTTTGCTGATGCCGGCCGCCGTGCCCACCCAAAGCGTATCGCCGACTGACAGCAACGAAAACACACGATGGTTCAGATTACCCAGACTGGTAAATGGTTTACCGTCCGTAGTCACCACATCCCAGTTTTGCCCCATATCATTGGAACGACGCAAACCGCCGCCGAAACTGGCAATCCAGATACTGCTATCGATGAAAGCGATATCGTAGATCAAATTTTGGATTACCGTCGTGGTTGGTGAATAATCGACGATATCCCGCGAGTCTACCGGTTGCGGCACATGTTTCCAGGTCTGCCCGCCGTCTTGTGTGTAACTGAGTCCGCCGCCCGCCGGTAATTCATCTGCGCGTACCAGCGTATCGAAAGCGGTGGCAATCCAAAAGGTAGAATCGTTCATATAGGCCATGGCCGACACGCCGCCCTTGCTCAGATAATCGTCGCTGTTTAAAGAACGCCAACTAACCGAACCGTCGCAGGCGTGGTAAACGCCCTGGCTCAGGCCGTATCCGCTGGCCGTCCAGACGAGCGAATCCGCCGTTACAATATCCACGATGCCGTTGCCGTACAGGCGGTCGGCAAAGGGATTCGGCTCGCTGCCAAGATGGTACGATGTTTTTAAGAGAGCGCCCGACTGCCCGTAAAGAGCGGTCAGACTTAAAAATAGTAGAAGTACGATTGCTTTTCTCATTGATATACCTTTATGGAATCGGTTTTACTGTCAGATAAATTACCCGCATTGTCGCGCATATAAAAGGTAAAAAGATAGGTACCGGCCTGCGCTGAGCTGGTAATCATTATAGTCATGGAATAGGTGCCGTCGCCCGCTTGTTTATCGCCCTGCGTACCGTCATCCACCATATAAAACGGGTTGCCGCCATTAGCCAAAGAGCCGTCCGGTTTGCGCGAATAAAAATAGACCGAAGCCACGTCATTCAAGCCGTCCGGGTCTTCTACAACCGCCTCAATTAAAGCAGTTTTTGATGTGGCCGGGATTTGCAAACTATCCGGCATACGTGTTTCAAGGATGGTTCCCGGCCCTTTATTGGGATGCTCAAACACTTGGTAGATTTTGAGTGAATCCACTACAGAAGGAGCTAAATGTTTAGCTTTGTCCCTCATATAAAATGTAAACTCATACACACCAAGCGGCGCAGAACTGGAAAATTCAATCTTGCGGGTATATATCCCGTCGTGAGCCACTTCGTCTTCATTGCTGCCGTCATCATACATGTACAGGGGATTATTATTCTGGGTTATTTGTCCATCCGGACTTCGCGAATAGAAATAAACAGATTCGATATCGTCCAGGCCATCGGGGTCTTCCACCTGTGCGCTAATTATAGTAGTTAAGAAGGAATCGGCCAACTTTCGCAGGCTGTCGGGGACATTCGTTTTTAGGATTGTGCCGGAGCCTTTGTTTGGCGTTGAAGGCTGGCTACAATTGATCATCAAAGCCGTAATTAACATTAACAATGACGCTACTATAATATAACGCATTTTATTCTCCGTAAAATACATGTATTCTTTTCTCTTAATGGGTTTACTCCAAAAACTAAAAATGCTCATTTTCTATTTACAGAAACCGTTGGGAACGGTTTGTTGCTATGTTTTAATTTGATGATAGCCAACTTGTAAATTGTCCACGATTTAAACCGTGTTTTGTCAATTCTCGTCCGTCAGCATCTTCACAAGCCATCCTAAACGCACACCCCCCTGGCGGACATGCAAGATATCCAAACCGCGCAATTCCATCAAAGTAAGAAAGATGAGTATGCCATACATAAGTACATCTTCCCGGCCGGCTTCCATGCCCGCAAGCTGGCGGCGCTGTGTTAAACTCAGTTCGTTCAGCTTAAAGAACCACCGCCATATTTGCCGCCGGCTAAGCGCGCTGCGGTTCACGCGCTGATAGTCGTACTCCTTCAACTTTAATTGCAAAGCGGCCAACGTAGTCGCCGTGCCGCCGCTGCCAATCAGTTCGCTCTGCCCGGCAATATTCGCCCAAAAAGGGATTTCCGCAAAGGCCAGTTTCAGATACTGCATCAGTCCCAGCCGGTCGCTGCTGCACAACTGTTTCTGCATATGCATCCGTTGCGCCAGATTCAGCGCGCCTATGGGTAATGAAGTTACATTCGTGATGTTACGGCCCTGCCCGGTAATTAGTTCCGTGCTGCCCCCGCCCACATCGACGATCAGTATTTTTTGTTTAGCCTGCACTGGTTCGGTCAATGAACCGCGATAGGCATAACGGGCTTCTTCTTCAGCGCTGAGCACATGCACGGGCCAGCCGAAGCGCGCTTCAATCAGAGCGGCCACCTCTTTGCTGTTTTTGGCGCGGCGCAAAACCTCGGTAGCCACTACCTGAACGCGCGTTGCGCCGCGCCGTTCAATCAACTTTGCGTAGCGCTGCAAAACGGCAAGCATGCGTTCTATTGCCGCAACGCCTATATAACCCGTTGCCGGCAGGTCTTCCGCCAAACGCGTTACAGCAAACTCCTGGAATAGCGGTATGATTTGCTCTGTCTTATTCAATGCGCCAATCAGCAGCAGCGCCGAATGCGAGCCGAGATCGATGACCGCCTGCGGATGCGCCTTAAAGATTCTGTCATTCATAAAACCATGACCAGCGCCTGCCACTCATTCATACGCCGCTCTTCCATTAAGCGCCAGCCGCGCTGCCTAAAGAGTTCTTCCACCTCAGTCCCGTCGCTAAGCAACAGGCCGGAGAGGACTAAGCGCGTATTCTTTTGGGCAAAAGCGCTTATTTTATCCACCAATTCGATCAAAACGCGGCGATTGATATTAGCGGCAATAAAATCATACGTTTCCGCCGGGATTGTTTCCAAACCGCCGCTAAAATAGCGGATATATTGCTCAACACGGTTGAGCCGGCTGTTTTCAAGGGCATTTTCAATAGCCGCGGGATCCGCGTCTGCGCCGCAAATTTTTACGCCGCCCAATTTAGCCGCATAAATAGCTAAAATACCGCTGCCCGCGCCAATATCCAAAAATGATTGCCGCGCCGAATAATGTTCTTCCATTAATTCCAAAGCCAGACGCGTACTCTCGTGATGCCCGGTGCCGAAGGCCATCTTCGGGTTAATAACAATAGCTTGCTCCCCTTCAACGGGCCGATAGCGCTCCCAAGGCGGATAAACCACTAACCGCTTTGTGGCATGAAACGGTTTAAAATACTGTTTCCAGGCTGCGTTCCAATCCTGCGTGGCAAAGGCGTTGAGATGCAGCCGTTCTTCCGTAAAGGCGGAAGAGGCCTCGCTCAGTATCTGCTTTAACAAGAAAAATGTTTCGGCATTCCAGTTTTGCGCGGCAAAATAGACGGTGAAGGCCGCGTTTTCTTCCTGCACGCCTTCGGCGCCGAGGGCAAACAAAGCCGACGAAATTTTCTCTAACACTTGCGGCGCTATTTGCAATCGTACGGCAATCCAGTCTGCCGCTGTGCCCTGTTTCTTTTGCGATATTGTCATAAAACTGCCCCTCTGCGAATCCGGGTGGCCTGTAAATTATCCGCTTCAGGTTCTGTTATGGCAACCTAATTTGAACCATAGTCGAGGCGCAATTTAATTTGTGGAAGTTAAAATTCAAAATCTGATTAGTACCTTTATTCAGCAAAATACAAGTTAACTAATTGTAAAATAAAAGATTGTCACGTCGCTCATACTTCGCTCCTCACAATGACAGTCCAATGCGTCATTCCGAATAGCGATTTATGCCGAAGGCATGCCTTACGGCATCGCTGTGAGGAATCTTTTTTGCTGAGCTAAAGACATAATCACTTCCATTGCTGTCCAAAATAAGTTAAAAGTTGAAAAATATTAGTTGTTTTTTAAGGAG
>CAZIBE010000056.1:0-25269 GCA_964536685.1 uncultured Calditrichaceae bacterium
ACCCCGTTGCTTGTACCAAAAGGCACCCCTTTCGGGGCGGCGGGGTTGTTCATTTGTTAGTGGTGTGTATTATTCACCGTGAATACGTTTTTTCTTCTCCATCAATTCTTCCTGGGTTTCTTCGTGGTCTGGATCCGGCACGCAGGCATCCGTAGGACAAACAGCCGCGCATTGCGGTTCGTCAAAAAAACCAACACATTCCGTACAAAGGTCCGGATTAATCACATAAATAGGATCGCCTTCAGTAATAGCTTCATTCGGGCATTCCGGTAAACATGCATCACATGCAATACAATCTTCATTGATTAACAATGCCATAGTTATACCCCTTCTTTAATTTATGAGTGAAATACGACTAATCTACTAATTTAAAACCTACTTTTAATATAACCTGAAATTCAGTCACCTTTCCATCTCTAACCGCCCCGCGCTGTTCGACTACCTCGAACCAGTTGATGGCCTTTACCGTTTCCGAGGCTTTGGCTATAGCCCGGCGGATCGCTTCTTCATAATTTTCGGAGGAAGTACCAACTACCTCGATAATTTTATAAACACTACTCATGAATTGCTTCATTTATTTTATAATCGGAGATAAATATAAAAAAGGATTTAATTAAAAACAAAATCAAAAACTTATTTATCCACAAAATTTTTCAATTAAGGGGATTAATCGACATCGAATTGTTCTCTATCTTTTTTCGCAAATTCGGTTTCTTTAAAACCGCTTTGAATTCTTTGAATAGCGCCGGGTCAAATTTACCGTTTTTTACATCCTTATCCATCAGGCCGAGAGCCTCCCGTTTTTTCATCGCCTTACGATACGGGCGGTTAGAGACTAACGTGTCGTATGTATCTGCTAAGGAAACAATTTGTGAGAGGAAGGGAATTTCATCTCCATGCAGCCCGTTCGGATAGCCGCTGCCGTCTAACCGCTCATGATGGGTAAGCACCAGAGGCTGCACTTCGTCGAACTGCGGGAAAGGTTGTAATAATTTGGAGCCAAAAAGAGGATGCTGTTTTATGGTCTTAAATTCAGCGTCGGAGAGCGGCCCGGGCTTTAACATGATAGTATCCTGAATGGCCAGTTTACCAATATCGTGCAGAATACTTCCTTTACGGAGGATTTCTATATCTTTATCCGGAAGCCCCACCGACTGACCGACAATCATACTGTAATTGGCTATGCGGTTACGATGTCCATGGGCAAAGGGGTCTTTTGATTCCAGGGCCAGGGCTAGTTGAAAGATAATTTCTTCGGCCTGTTTCAGGCGCGTATCCAGATTTCGTATTTTAAGAAAGGTCTGTACCCTGCGGTTTAATTCCGTATGATCGATGGGTTTCACCAAAATATCATCCACACCGCTGCGCAGCGCCTTTTTGTGATCTTCCTGTTCGCTTAATCCGGTAATCATAATAACGGGAATATCTTGAGTGGCGCTGTCTTTTTTTAAACGTTCACATACTTCAAAACCATCCATGGCGGGCATAACCGCATCCATTAAAATCAGGTCCGGACGATGCTTTTGGGCTTTTTCCAGCGCATCCTGACCATTATCGGCTTCCAATAATTCGTATTTTCGTCCGCGAAAGAAGTTTTTAAGTAGTTCGACATTATCTGGCATATCATCTACGATTAGAATTTTAGCATTAAGCATGTAGAGTCTCTCCTGTCGCTGGTGGATTAAAAAGGAATTTGTCGAATGAGTTTGTCTTTCAATTATTCGGCAAGAATATAAAAATCTTAACAAAAAAAGGGCAGTAAAATTTTTACTGCCCTTTCCGTGATTATTTTTTCTTCCCACGCTCTTTATGCTTTCGCTCGCTTGGACTAATATAGTGAGATTTTTTATTCACTATATCAATTATATGAGCCCGCCGAACTTTTGAGCGAAACGCTTTTAAAGCAGCGTCAAAGCTTTGATAATCCGACACCTGAATTCCGACCATCATTTCCCCCCTCATTTATTTATACTTAAATATGAACGAAGGGAATATGAAATGGTTTCATTCAGCTTAAGATATCAGAAAGGGAAAGCGCATATCCGTTAAAAAAATCCTGCACTTTTAAACGTTTTTTTCCCTGCAGTTGCACTTCCAGTATGCGCAATGTGCCCTGTTTACAAGCTACCAACAATCTATCTTTCCGGGCTTCTATAATGCGCCCCGGCTGCGAATAAACCGTATCTTGCTCCACGATGCGCGAGCTGAAAATTTTAAGCAAATTGTTTTGATGGAAACAATACGCTCCCGGATAGGGGCTAAGCCCGCGAATATGATTGTGCACCCGCTGGACGGGTTCTTTGAAATCAATTTTACACATTGATTTTGTAATTTTAGGCGCTTTGGTAGCTTGCCCGTGCTCCTGCTCTCTGGGTTTAATTGCGCCGGATTCCAGAGCATCCAATGTTTCTACTAAAAGCTGCCCGCCTGTTAGCGCCAAAATATCATGCAGCTCGCCGGCGGTCATATTTTCCGGAATAGGCTGGCTGCGCTGCAACAGAATACCGCCCGTATCCACCTGTCTGTCGATCAGCATTGTGGTTACGCCGGTGAGCTTTTCGCCATTGATTATAGCCCAGTTAATCGGCGCCGCTCCACGGTATTTAGGTAAAAGCGATGCGTGCAGGTTAAGCGTGCCTTTTGGCGGAATCGTAAACACTTCCGGCGGTAATATTTTAAAAGCCACAACAACAAAAAGATCGGCGTTATAGCCGCGCAGCCCCTGTAAAAAACCGGCGTCTTTTAATTTTTCCGGCTGCAAAACCGGTAAATGATGTTCCATGGCAAAGGCCTTAACCGGCGAAGGCTGCAGCTTTAATCCCCTGCCCTTCGGCTTATCGGGCACGGTAACCACGGCCCGCACTGTGTGCGAAGAAGCCAGAATAGCTTTAAGCGATTCCACCGCAAATTGCGGCGTGCCCATAAACACTAAGTTCATTGCGTTTTAGCTGCTCCCACAGGCATGACTGCATTTACAGCGGATTTATCGATCTTCAACTTAACATTATCATCTACTTTAACGATAACCGTTTTATTATCATCGGTGAAGCCCACCACTTTACCGTGGATGCCGCCCAGGGTTACCACGTTATCGCCTTTTTTCATAGCTTCTAACATACGCTGTTTTTCTTTTTGCTTTTTGCTTTGCGGACGAATCATCAAAAAGTACATGATTACAATAATCAACAGGAAGGGCAGAAAGGACAACAACGCATTCCCCTGTCCGCCGTTCCCGCCGGGACTGGCCTGTCCCATTAATAAAATAAATTCCAACATAGATTTTACTCCTTACTAATTAGTAACTGTCTTTGTTATTTCGTTTATGATTTTATTTTTCCATTGGGAAAATGTGTTTTGCAGAATGTGTTCCCTGGCTTGCGCTACCAGTTGCATATAAAAATGTACATTGTGGATAGTTGCCAGATGCAAGCCCAGGATTTCGCCGGCATTATACAGATGCCGCAAATAACCGCGTGAAAAATTGCGGCAGGTGTAGCAGGCACACTGTTCATCAATCGGTTTGGTGTCGGTTTTAAAACGGGCCGCTTTAAGCACCATTTTACCTTTACTCGTAAATATCGTACCGTTACGGGCATTGCGCGTAGGAATGACGCAATCGAACATATCTACTCCGCGCTCGATGGATTCCAAAATATCTTCGGGCATGCCCACGCCCATCAGATAGCGGGGCTTGTTTTCAGGAAGAATATCCGTACACAAGTTGGTAATATGGTACATGGTTTCTTTTCCTTCGCCAACGGCCAGACCGCCAATGGCGTAACCGGGAAAGTCCATTTTAATCAGCTCGCGCGCGGAATGTTCGCGCACTGTTTCGTACACGCTGCCCTGCACAATGCCAAAAAGGAATTGCCTGTGCCCAAACTCTGTTTTCCAATTGGCATAGGTTTCCCGCGCCTGCCGTGCCCAGCTCAGAGTCATCTCATTCGATTTACGGGCATATTCGAGGGAAGACGGATAGGGAGCGCATTCATCTAAGACCATCATTATATCGCTGCCCAGATGACGCTGCACTTCCAGAACGCTTTGTGGCGTAAAACGGTGCCTTGAGCCGTCCAAATGAGAACGAAAAGTAACGCCGTCATCGTCTATCTTGCGCAGGTCTTTTAGGCTGAACACCTGAAAACCGCCGCTGTCGGTTAAAATAGGTTTATTCCAGTTCATAAAACGGTGCAAGCCGCCAAAACCGGCAATCAGTTCATGCCCGGGACGTAAATACAAATGATAGGTATTGCCCAGGATGATCTGAGCGCCCACCTGGTGTAAATCTGACGGAGACAGCGTTTTTACTGTAGCTTGCGTTCCGACAGGCATAAAAACAGGCGTTTGCACCTGCCCGTGATCGGTCACAAAGGCGCCCGCCCGCGCTTTGGAATGTAGATCGGTATGTTCTAAATTGAAAAACTGGTTAGTCATATTTTATTAAAGAAGAAGCGTATTTACCGACGCTTCGCATAACTTTCTCTTTCAAATCTCATTAACAATTGCCTCTTCACCAGCGGATTATTCTAGACTAAAAGCATCATCCTGTTTCCGCGAAGAATGCTTTGCCCGTTAAATAAAGGCCTAAAATATACATGGGGATGCACACTATTTGCAAATAATATTGAAGAAATACGAGCAGCATTGCAGAGTGTATTTAAAAGCTGCAAACAAAGCATGTTCTTCCGGGACAACAGTATTTCAGTGTTGAATCATGTTGCTAATGATCTCCGCTGCCCGTTGTCCGGCTTGGCCGTCCAGAGTCAAAAACATGATTTCATTGGCCCGACGTCGCTCTTCTGCCCTGGCCTGCGGAAGCCGACGGTAAAACTCAATGGCCTGATAGATTTCTTCAAATTCGTCAATCTGATAACTAAGTTCGGCGATCATCTTCCGCACTTCGGAAATGGCGCGCGGACTTTGCGGTACACGAAAGGTGATGATTTTTTTATCCAGCGCGCAAGCTTCGCCAATAAGCGAGTTGTAATCGCCCACAAAATAATCACACAGCATTAAATGCGGCGTGATATCCTGCTCCTGCAAAAACACCGCTCCTTTAATCTTTTTTAATTTATCGACCAAATGGAATTTAGTCCAGGTATGCACGGTTAGCAGTACGTTGAACTCATCAGTTAATGTCTGCGCTTTGTCTATCCAGCGATTAAGCGCGGACAGCCCGTCCACATCCCATGTGGAAGAGAATAAAATGGTCTCTTTATCGGGGTTTAGATTCAATTGTTCGCTTAGTTTCCGCAAATCTTCCGCAGAAATAGTACCGTCAAAGGCCTTGTCCAGTTTGGGATAGCCCACGGCCTTAGTGGTGCGTATGCCGCGCTGCCGGGCCAGTTCCTCCTGATGCGGACTGGAAACCAGATACACATCAAAGCGGTTGTAGTATTTTGTTGCCGTCCAGCGCTTGAACTGATACAATCCGTGGTCAAAACCGATTTTCACCACCTTTTTAGCCGGAAAGCGAAAAGCGGCATGCCGGGCCATGATTACCGCCGCCGGAAAAGCCGGAAACGATTTAAAAGGGATGTTGCGCTCCCTGAAAAATGTTTTGCTTTTCTTTTTGCGGGCCACATATATGATAGGAATACTAAGATGTTTTTGGATGGGCAAAAACATGTGGTAATCCAGAGGATCTTCGCAATAAAACACGGTTTCCTGCCGCTTGCTGAAAAAGTTCAGAATATTCCAGATTATCTTATAAGGCAGAAAAAATATATAATCAATCAGATTCATTGTGTCTCACACCGCTTATACGGTTTCCTTTTTCACTTGTTCTCAAAATAGGCCTGTGCATGATGGCAGGCTTCCGGCTTATCCACATCGCTCCAGAAAGCATCATCGCCGTTGGCGGCCGCGGCTTTTAAGGCAGAGAGCGCCACCAAATGATCGGAAGCGGGCAAGATGAACGGTTCGTCGCCAACCGCCGGGCGGGCAACCTGTATTAAATTTTCGAGCACCGGAGCAAACGCCGCCTTGTAGCAGGGATAGCCGATTTTAAATAGCGGCATAATTTTATCTTTCAATCATCTATCTTATTTTTTGTTTTAAAAATTAAAGCTGAATTTAGCTTCAAATGTTTCATGATTCCAGTTTCTTTCTCAATGCGTCAACGTTTTATTATGTGGAGAAATGTTTTAAAATTTTCACTAATACTTGCGCAGGTTGGATATCACGCATACAACGGAAATGGCCAAGTGGACATTTCTCCCCCCCGTGCGAGCCGCAAGGCCGGCAATCCAGGTCGCGCTCAAATACAAAATCATCCTTGCCAAAGGGAAAGTAGCCAATGGATTGCACCGTTGGCCCGAAGAAGGCAAAAACCGGCGTTTGCACGGCATTGGCCATATGCAGCGGAGCGCTGTCGTTACAGATTAACAAATCGCATTTTTGTAACACGGCCGCCGACTCCAGCGTTGAAGTTTTCCCTGCCAGATTGAGGGCCTCAATGCCGGCAGTCTTAATAATCTGCTCACATAAAGCGCGTTCATTAGATGCGCCGATAAATATCAGATTAAATTTTTTTTCGAATAGTCTTTTGCTCAGTTCGCTGTAATATTCTTGCGGCCAACGCTTGGTAAACCAGACTGAACCCGGTGCGATAGAAATAAGCGGCCGGCCGGCAAAAGGGCATTCTTCTATCAAATGTCCGGCTTTGGTCTTCATTGCCTCCGTGGGAAACAATTCAGTTTGCCGGTCAAAGTTCTGATTTCCGAAAACGGAAAGTAAATGCAGAAGCTTTTGCACCTTATGCCAACCGCGGTCGTCACAATGCTTGACTTTTAGGGTTAAATATTTTGACGCGTGCCAGCGATCGAATCCCAGACGCTGCGGTATGCCGGCTAAAGCCATAAGCCATGCCGTAGTCGTTGAACTATGCGGGGCGATCGCCAAATCATAATGTGAACTGCGTAAATTTCTAAGCGTCGTAATAAAAGCGCCTGCTTTATTAGTCCGTTTATCGAAGGTCAATATCTTATTAATATAGGGATTATTCTGCAGGACTTCTTTGGTTTGCGGAATGACCAAGACGTCGATCAACGCTTCCGGAAACAGTTTCCTTGTGGCCTTGATTAAAGGAGTTATCAAAATTACGTCCCCTAAAAAAGCCGTTTGGATAATTAGTATTTTTTTATAATTATATCTCATAGTACTTCTGAAATTTAAAGAGCAATACTATCCTAAGAGAACTCTTATACTGTCTTTTAAACCAGCCATATATGCAAGTAAATTAATGAAATTTTAATTTTATGATCAGGCCCGTTATATGACAAGCGCAACCATTCCAGTTATTTGTCGCATCCCAATCCGTCATTCATCAAATTAACCGTTTCCGGTTTTGAAAATATATTTCCGATTCCCTCTGGATTCCCTTTTGCCCTCATTAGTGTGCCGCTCACGACATCATAAAAGGGTTTTGTATGCAGTAAAACAGCAAAATTAAAAATCATCGTTCTATTTCGTGGTACTCAATGAATTTCCTTATCTCACTCATCAGAAAAGGCATGATGCGTTTTATTTCCTTGTGGATTTCCTTGAAAACGGTTCGATAAAAATCCAAGTCGCAGCCCATTGGATCGGCGATGGAAGGCACGTGTAGTTTATTGCGCCGATGCCACTCTTTTAATAAAACGACCTTTTCTGCAAACTGCGGATATTTCCGTTCGATATAGTATTTATGATCCATAGCCATCACAATCACTAAATCGCTGTTTTCTAAGACGTGTTCCGTTAAATACTTGGAACGGTGTTTGGACAAATCGATATTGTTTTCCGCTGTAACCTGCAAGGTGTATTCATGCGCTGGCGTAGGCGGTAAATTAAGCGTTCCGGCGGAATGAATATGAAAATAATCTTTGTAACGCGTCCGTACCAACATAGCCTTTAAAATCCCCTCGGCCATAGCCGACCGGTTGATATTCCCTGAACAGACGAATAATACATCCATCAGTTTTTTCTTTTTACGCAGCGGCGTTCCGGCCAATATTTTTTGTACTTTTTTGTACGGAATGTCTCCCTCGCGCACTAACATTACCGGATGTTTAGTAAAGTCAAGAATAGTCGAACCTTTGGCGGAAGAGATCTCGCCGCCATCTAAAATAAGATCCATTTTATCGCCGAAATGAGCGATAATATCAGTAACCGATTTTAAATTACCCTTGCCCGAAATATTGGCGCTGGTGGTGGAAATGGGTCCGCCGAATTTTTTACTTAAACGGGCGCATAAAGACAGCTCGGGTATGCGAAAGCCTATTTTTAACGGACGATAGAGATGCTGCGCATACTCTTCGAACACAGGCAAAATACCGCTGCTGCGATGTTCCAATAAAACCGTAAATTTACCCGGTAAAAGCTTTTTAAGTTGGGCGTAAATCTCTACCGGAAGCATGCCTACAATTTGTTCAACATCATCCAGCGTATGCACCATCAGCGAGACCGGAATATTGGGATCGCGCTGTTTGATTAAATAGAGTTTATGCACCGCTTTGGGGTTTTGCACGTCGATTCCCAAACCATACAGCGTATCGGTGGGATAGACAATGACGCCGCCTTGGCGCAGAATATCCACAGCCGCTTTGACGGCCTTAGCCTCCGGATTTTGGGGATCGATTTTAAAGTATTTCATTTTGATTACTTTTCGTCCAAAGTGCTTTGTTTCAGGTTAATGACCAAGAGCCGAGGGCCGAGAGCCAAGGAACACTTGGCCAAACCTTGCTACATGTTACCTGATCCTTATTTTTTAATCGTTAAGCGTTATTTGTTAAGCATAAGGCAAGTAATGCATATAGCTTAAACGGTTAACGCATATACGCTTAACACTTTTTAACTATTTCCACTCAAGGCGTGCCTGCCCCTTTGGAGTCTCTTCAGGATAATGTCTTATTTCTTGCTACCTGATACGAATTTCTTAATTCTTAATTGTTTCCTGCGGATGCGTCTTCCAGCGTTTGTGCATCCAGAACCATTGCTCGGGATATTTACGCACCCATTTTTCCAGTACCGTCGCATGGGTTTGTGTGATATAGCGAATATTTTCATCGGTGATTCCTGTAATCGCTCCGTCTTCGATTACCGGTTCCAGGTAAACGTCAAATTTGCCGTAATCGCGGCGAATGGAAGTAACAAAATAAATAGGGGCGCCGCTGCGCAGGTAAAAAATAGCCGGCCCGACCGCCGTTGAAGAAGGCTGCCCCAAAAAATCCACAAAAATACCCTTTTTGCGGGCGTCCTGGTCAGCCACAATGGCAATAATTTCGTTACGTTTTAAGGCAGCCAGTCCTTCCTCCATGGCATTTTTCGTATAAATAACGCCCGTTCCCTTGTGCCGGCGTGTGCGTTCCACCAAATCATTTACATAAGGATTGCTCTGACGCTTAGCGATACCGCTGATTTTGTATCCTTTTATAGTGAATAATTGTCCTACCCATTCGAAATTACCGAAATGACCGGCCATCAGGATCATGCCGCGCTTTTGGTTTAAGGCTTGGTCTACTAATTCCATGTTGTGCAGAATAAAATGCCCGTCCACGTTTTCTTTTGATAACTTCCCGGCCTGCAGAAATTCCATCCACAAATAAACGAAGTTGCGATAAATTTGCGGCAATAAAATCCGTTCGGCGGCGGGCAGTGTTTCGCCGTACACACGATGTAAATTATCTAAGATCACTTTTCGGCGGTAACGAAAGACCTTGGCCACCAGGAAATAAACAACATCGGCCACACGTTTCCCGGTTTTCAGGGATGCATTACCCAATAAGTTAAACAGACCTTTTACAATCCAGTATTCAATTCGATGCATACGTAAAAGATAGCAAATGGAGCAAAGTGAAGCAAATAACCGCGTGAGTTGATAATTACTCCAGTTATGCAATTTATGGATTGACTCGGAACCGGGAATTAGAAACTCCATGAATATATAATTCACAGTTCCTCTTTCCTATTTCCTGTTTTCTCTTTCCTATATCCAGCCCATCCTTTACTCCCGGCCAAAATTAAACTTGACTTTAAGGCCGCGGATTGCAGATATTTGTGCCGTTTCATTAACTATTTGAGAATGAACTCTATGGCAGTAAATATAGATTACGAAGAAAAACTCCGACAGTTTGAACCGCGGACGCTGTTCCCCTATTTAGACGAAGTGCAACAAAATTTCCTGCGACAATTAGCCAGTCAGTACCGCTTTACCTTTCAGGAATTCCGGCAAATAGCCGAAGCCTGCCGCGATGTAACCATGTGGAGAGAACAAAACATCCGTCAATGGCACACACAGACTTTTCCGCCGGATCATCAAAATAAAAAAGAATTTTTCAGCGCTTTTAATTTACATATGCGCGCGTTGCGCAACCAGGCCAAGATCTATTCGCCCATTCCGCCTGCTCCGCCCGTTAAACGGGAACGGGACAAAATTGTAGTCGTACATTCCGAAAATAACATTTTCGGAGAATGTCCGGTGCAGTCGCCGCGTACTGTCTGCTGCAATTTAAAAACCATCGACGCCGTGGAAAGCTGCGTATTCGGCTGCACCTACTGCACCATCCAAACCTTTTACAGCGAAAAGGTTAGCATTGACGAAAATTTAGCGGAAAAGCTCAGCAAACTCACGCTCGATCCCGCTCGCCGTTATCACATCGGCACCGGCCAGTCGTCCGATTCGCTGGCCTTTGGCAACCGCAACGGCATGCTGGATACTCTGTGCGCGTTTGCCGGCGAGCATCCGAATGTGCTGTTAGAATTCAAAACCAAATCCGATAATGTGCGCTATTTTATGGAGCATGAAACGCCGCCGAATATCGTCTGCAGCTGGTCGCTCAACCCGCAAATTATCATCGACAACGAAGAGTATTTTACGGCCGGCCTTGAAAAGCGCTTAAAGGCGGCCCGTAAAGTGGCCGACCGCGGCGTTAAGGTGTCGTTTCATTTCCATCCCATTGTGTACTACAAAACATGGAAAGAGGATTACACGGCCATTGCCCGGCAAATCATGCAAACATTCAGTCCTCAGGAAGTTTTATTCATTTCTTTCGGCTCAGTCACTTTCATCAAACCGGTTTTAAAGAAAATACGCACGTTAGGATTGCCCACTAAAATACATCAGATGGAACTGGTTCCCGATCCTCATGGTAAGTTAACCTATCCCGATTATATTAAAACCGAAAAATTCAGCGCTATGTACCGGCAATTCAGCCCCTGGCACGGAAAAGTATTTTTTTATCTGTGCATGGAAAAGGCCGATATTTGGCTGGACTCGCTGGGCTATGTGTACCCGAACAACGAAGAATTCGAAAAGGACTTTTTAGATCATTGCTACGCCAAGATTATCCCCGGCGGCAGGAACGTTTAACGACCTAAAACTGATTCGGCCTGAATTTGTAGCCGTACTGAATCGGACCATTCTCCCCGTCTTCATATATTTTACGAATGACCAGTTCCACCGGCATGCCGATAGCGACCTCTTCAGCTTTAACATCGGTCAATTGCGCCGTGATGCGCGGCCCTTCCTGCAAATCAACCATGGCCACCACATAGGGGATATTTTTATCGAAAATATCAGGCGCCTGGTGCACTGTGGTAAAACTGTAAACGGCGCCCCGTCCGGTCAACAAATAAGGCTCTGTATTCCGACTCTTACAGTGCGGGCAAATATCGCGCGGCGGGAAGTATAGCTGTCCGCAGTCGGAACATTTGCTGCCTTCTAAGCGATAACGCTGATTTCTTAACCGCCAGTATCTTGGAATATCCATGGTTAACCTTTTTAATTTTTTTAGATCAAAGCTATTAACTGTCAGCTATCAATCGTCAACTATCTTTTTCCCTTAAATGTTATTCTTTAAGCGTAAAATGTTATCTGTTTAAAGACGGAGAAGACGATTACCGCTTACACGCGTAATGCCATACTATTTTATCTTCCCTAATTCCCACGACTTACCACTTATCACTTAAAACTTACTACTTACTACTTACTACTTAATACTTATTTCCACTACCCATTCTTATTCGCCTGCAAGATAGTCGTAACCACCGTAGCGCCGCTGCCGCCGATGTTTTGCGCCATGACCGTACGGGCCTTTTGTACTTGCAGTTTTGGCGGCGCTTGTTTGCGCAGTTGCATGGCGGCCTCCACAATCTGATACACACCGGTAGCGCCCACAGGATGCCCCCTGGCCTTGAGTCCGCCGAAGGTGCTAACCGGTAATGCACCGCCGATGGTAAAATATCCGTCATTTGCCAACTTTAAGGCCTGTCCCCTTTCCGCAAATCCGCAGGATTCCAAACTTAACACGGACATAATGCTAAAGGCGTCGTGCATCTCAAGAAGGTCGATCTGTCGCGGCAAAAGTCCGGAAACGGAAAACGCTTTTGCCGCGCTTTGCTCGGCTGCCTTTAAGCGAATTGGATTTTCTCGGTTATCCAACCCGATGCTATCGGTGGCAATTTCACAGGCGGCCACTTCCACCGGCAGCGAAGAATAGGAGGCCGTCTTTTCCGCCGGAACGACGACTAGCGCTGCCGCGCCGTCGGAAATGGGACTGGAATCCAGCAGATTTATGGGTTCGGCAATGGGTTTGGCTTTCAGATATTGCTTCTGCGTAATTTCATACTGAAACATGGCGTTGGGATTATGTAGCGCATTATGATGGGCGTTCATGGGAAACACGGCAAAATCTTTTTTATCAAATTTAAACTCGTACATGTAACGCTGCATGATCAGGGCGTTCAAGGCGGCAAAGCTCAATCCGATGGAAGCCTCATAATCGGCGTCGGCGGCTGTAGCTAAGGCCTTACCGCTGAACTTGCCGGAAAACTCGGTCAGCTTTTCCACGCCTACAGCCGCAGCCACATCCACATGTCCAGAAGCCACGGCCAGCACCGCCTGACGAAAGGCCGCTCCCCCGGAAGCGCAAGCCGCTTCAATCTTTACCGCCTCGATGCCGGGATATCCCAGATAATCGGCGATGAGAGCGCCTAAATGTTCCTGTTCGGATAAGGCGCCGCTAAGCATATTGCCCACATACAGCGCATCCAGCGCCGGTTGGCCGGCATCATCCAAAGCCAGCGATAAAGCCTGAACTGCCAGTTGCCTGATGGAATAATCCCAGTGTTCGCGCACCGGTGTTTGTCCCACGCCGATGATAGCTACTTTTCGCATATTCGCAATCCTTTATTCCATTACAATTTTTTTACGCCAGCGGGCATAGCGGGCGTAATTGATTGTCTCTTCCCGCCGGATATACTGCATGGTGGCCGGCGCCAGTTTTTGCGCCTCTTTTATTTTATCCGTAATTACAAAGCTGAAGGCGTCGCTGCCGGCGCCGCTGCCGAAGCTGGCCAGCAAAATGCGTTCACCCGGCTGAGCCGCATCTAAAATAGCCGTTAAACCCAACACTGCCGCCCCCGCGTATGTATTGCCGATATAGTCGACCAACAGTCCCGCCTCTAACTGCGCCGCATGGAATCCTAAATCCTGCGCCTTTTTACGCGGAAATTTTACATTGGGCTGATGGAAGGATACGTGGGCAAAATCCTGCGGCGTTAAACCGAGCGCATCAAGTAAATGTGTTACCGCTTCGCGGATATGCAGGAAATAGGCCAGATCGCCAGTAAAACGGTTGCCGTGCTCCGGATATTTTTGATGCGCCCGGCGGAAAAAATCGGGGGTGTCCGTCACATAGCTGTAACTGCCTTCCAATACGGCCAGCGATTCTTCGGCGGCGCCTAAAATAAACGCGGCACTGCCTGCGGCGGCGGTGTACTCCAGCGCGTCTCCCGGTCGCCCCTGAGCGGTATCCGCTCCAACGGCCAGCGCATAGCGCCCCATGCCCGAGCCCACAAAGGCAATACCGGCCTGCATGGCCTCCGTGCCTGCTTTGCAGGCAAATTCTAAATCACCGGAAACCGTGGCCGGACTGATGCCCAGCACCTGCGCTAATAAGGTTCCGGAGGGTTTTACGGCATACGGATGCGATTCGGATCCGACCCACACCGCGCCGATATTTTGTGGTTCGATGCCGGCCCGTTGCAGGGCATTTTGCGCCGCCTCGATGGACATGGTGATGGTGTCTTCGTCAGGGCCGGGTACGCTTTTCTGTTTGATGGGCAGAAAGTCCAAATCCTGGCCGTCGCGCCAGACGCGGGAAATTTCTTCCGCCGGCAGACGGTATTTGGGAACATAGGCGCCGTAACCGACTATGCCTACTTCCCGTTGAGGTTTCATAATTGCGTTCATATAATTTTTCTCGTTCATTATACAGGGATGTACTCTTCCAACTGACAAATCCGCTGCCACTCCGCTTCGCTAACCGGCTGAATGGACAGTCTGCTTCCCTTTTGCAGCAGCATCATGCTTTGCAGTTCAGGAATTGTTTTCAGCCGTTCCAGTGTAATGGGATTCTTAAACGCGTATTTAGCCTGAACGTCCACCATAAACCAACGGGGATTTTCCTGATTACTTTTAGGATCAAAATAGCGGGAGGAAGGATCGAAGGCAAAATGATCAGGGTAGGACTCGCATACTACTTCGGCGATGCCAACAATGGCCATGGGTTTAACCACACTGTGGTAAATAAATACCGGATCGCCGGTCTTCATTTGATCACGCATAAAATTACGCGCCTGATAGTTGCGCACGCCTTCCCATTGCGTGGTTTTATTTTTCTCATTCAGCAAATCCTGCCATGAATAGGTGTTAGGTTCGGTTTTCATTAACCAGTAAAACATGATAATCCTTTTGATGAAACCAAAGTGCGGTTAAATTTTTGCAGGCAAATGTATAAATATACTTTTTACTAATCAAATATTTCTGGAGCAAATTCAGGTTGTCTTAAAATAAATAACCCGATTTAACATAAAACACATTCTGAAGCTGCGCTCCGGTATTAAAACTTTTATTGCCCTGTGCAAATATGATTTCTATAGGACCCAAAATAGATAAAAATTTAATCCCCAATCCATAGCCATAAATGGCTCCATTTTGCAAAGGCTCTTTGCTAAACAAGTATTGATAAGCGAACATGGAATTAAAATAGAGTTTAAAAAATATATCTTTTTTATAGCGAAAGCGATAAAAACCGCCGATCGTAGCCGCCCGGCGCGCGGAAAACTGATCATACTGAGCGCCGATAAAAGTATCCGGTCCGCCCAGCGTAAATTTTTTATAAATGGGCATACCCGGAGAACCAAGAACATAGGACCCGTACAAATTAAAGGTATGGCGCCGCAATATCGTTAAATAGGCGTCTATTCGAAAATTCATACGCTGGTAAAAAATCGCCGAACCTAACTGCTTTAGAGAAGCCTCGTAATTACCCCCAAATTTAAGGCCGCTCCGCGGCAAAATTAAATCATCCAATCGATCGTAATCCAAACGAAGCTGAACTTTTTTCAGATAAGCGTCAAAGGTAGTATCCAAAGGCGAAAGCTCGGGCTGCGAATGATTAATTTCATAATTCACTTCGCCTTCCAGATTAAGCGAGCGGCTAAGCAGCAAACCGATTCCCGCACCGGCCACAAGCGACTTTTCCGTATAGGTTGCCGCCATATTTCCGTTGGCGTCATACACATCATGCGGAATGTTGCGGTGCTCGGCGCGAATATACGGATATAACGGTTGATTAAGAGAACGCGATGGATAGGACACCTTATAGCGTACCCAGGTTAGCTCCGGAAACTGCAGTTCAAAATCAACGCGCATACCAGGAATGAGCAAGTTCGTTCCCTGCATCCCTAAAGCAACCACTACCCAGCGATAGTTATCATAGCGAAAGCCAAGACGCAGCTTGCGCAGCGGACGCTCCTCTACATATAAAATCAAACGTACGCGATTATTTTCCATAGGAATGATATCATAATAAATAGTGCGGAAATAATTGAGGCTGTATAAGGCCATCACATTACGGTTAAGCGTTTTCGTATCCAACTTCTGGCCGGGTACAATTCCCAGCAATTTGTAAATAAACGTAAACGGTAACGTGCGATTCCCACGGATTTCGATGCTGTGCACAATCGAAGCCGTTTGTGCGCGAGATTTAGTTCTCTTAAGCGTTATATGGTCGGAAGGAGCTTTCTGCCGGAGTTTTTCCTGCAAGGCGATGAGTTTGGGCAGAGCCTGGCGGGCAGCCTTTTCTCCGGCGGCTTTCATTTTTTTTAAAGAAGTCAGATTAAAATCGGCGGCGCTGAATTTCCGCAGATTCGGAGCAATTAAAATATCAACCATTTTTAGATTTTGCTGTTCTTTATATGATTGAGGAATATTAAAGGACTGCTCGAAAATATCTAAAATTGACTTTAAATATTTACGGGACTTGAGCTGTGTGCCCACATTAACGGCAATGACAATATCGGCGCCCATGCGCTTAACCACGTCCACCGGCAGATTATTGACTAAACCGCCGTCTATTAGGAGGGAGTCGCCCCATTCCACGGGACTAAACACGCTGGGGATCGACATTGTGGCGCGCATGGTCTTGGGCAGTGATCCTTTTCTCAGAATTACTTCCCTGCCGCTGATCAAATCCACCGCCACGCAGCGAAAGGGAATCGGCAGGCGATCAAAATCCTCCAGCATCTCATGTGGATAGGTCAGCCGGGAAAATAGCAGGATGATTTTTTGTCCCTCGATCAAGCCCAGCGGCAATACCGGCGTAATGCCCTTTAAATCAAAATTTAGTTGATAGCGATCGTCAATCTTTTTTTCCAGATAGGGCAAATCCACTCGCGGGGGAAAATCTCTGAATAGTTCATCCCAGTTGGCGTTCATTACAATAGAATCGATTTCCGTGGCCGAATAACCTATGGAATAGAGCGCCCCGGCTAAACCGCCCATACTGGTACCGGCAATATAGTCGATGGGGATTCGCAGAGAATCCAGCAGTTTTAAAGCCCCGATATGCGCCACACCGCGGGCGCCGCCGCCGGATAGCACCAGGCCGATTTTGGGACGCTGGGCGAAAAGGGCCGAAAATAAAAGAGGAATGATTAGCGTTAGTAATAGCTGGTTTTTCTTCATAGCGAGTGCGCCAAATCCATGTTTTCCCGTATATCCCATTCCTGACGCGAATAGGCGTCATCGCCTGTTTTAATTAAAATATAGGCAATAAAACGGGCTACGAAAGCCGGTGAAAGTAAATCATCTTTTTCTTTTAATTCAACAAAACGAGATAATTGGGGAAAGACATTGCTGTCGGCCTGTCTTACGGAATTCTGCATGGGCGTATCCACCACGCCCGGACGCAGGCTGCCGACAGCGATCCCATATTTTTTCAGTTCCAGGCTTAGCACCTGATAAATCATATGCAGCGTCGCTTTAGAGGCGCAGTAAGCGCCCCAGCCGGCATACGCATGGTGCGCCGCACCGGAAGAAATGTGTAGAATGCGTCCCCCGCCCAGTTTGGGCAGCAAAGCTTGCGTTAAAAAGAGCGGCCCCTCCACATTCGTAGCCTGATGATAACGCCACTCTTCAACGCTAACCTCCATTAACGGTTTGACCGGCGGCAGCAGACCCGCGTTATGTACTAAGTAGTTAAGCTCAGGCTCCGCAGACAAAGCTTCTGCAATTGTTTGCCGTCCGGCAGGCTCAGCCACGTCCGCCGCCACAGATATAATCTTTTGGGCAGCTTTGCTCACCGTTTGCGCTAATTTATCCGCATGTCTCCCGGCAATATATACTTTAAAATTATGATTTAAAGCCAATTCCCAGGCTAAGGCCTGACCAATGCCGCTTCCGCCGCCGGTAACTAAAGCAACCTGTTGCACTTTTCCTCCCTTGGCTTTTAAACAGGAGATTGATTTGTTCCGGAGTTGTAAATATCAAGTATCAGGTAGCAAGTACTAAGTATTAAGTACCCTGTTAATGGAGGGCAATTCACAAAGTCATGCTTCGCCTAACGCTTCACGACCAACTGCTTGCAACTTCCTCCAATTCAAAATCCCCTACTGAAGACTGAAAGCCGATAACTGAAAGATGATTACCGGCCGCCGCTATTTATCCTTTTTCTCCTCTACAATGACTGCCGTGCCGTAGGCTAAAATTTCGGCTGCATTGGCCATGATATACGAAGTAGCAAAGCGCACGCCAATCACTGCGTTGGCCCCCAACGCTTTAGCCTCGGTCTTCATACGGTCTAAGGCCTGTTCGCGGGATTCGCCCATCAGTTTCGTGTATTCTTCGATTTCTCCGCCAATCAGATTTTTAAACACTGCCAAAATATCACGGCCAATATTGCGGGCGCGAATCGTATTGCCCCTTACCAGTCCTAAAGTGGATTTAACTTCCATTCCCGGTATAATGTCTGCAGTTGAAATAATCATCTTTTTACACTCCTATATTTGTCCACAGGTCGTACCATTAATTTTTCACGCACTACAGAAACAAACAAAACGATCATCCCCAGAATAAGTACGCCGACGCCAATCTTCATTATCAGCGGTTCGGCAGGATTATAAAAGAACTCATCCATGGCCTGATACAGACTGTAGGCCAGCACCAGTATGGCGCCGATGGAGACTAAAATCCAGCTTATTCCCCGTTCAATTTTATTGTATACATGCGTCCAGTACTCATCCCAGTACATCTCGGGCAAAGGTTTGAACTTCATTTCTGACGTCCCCTTTTTTAGTTGTACAAACGCTTCATATTGTTGTGAGCAGTTTTCACAGCTATTCAGATGCTCTTTAAGCAGCCGGCTTTCAACCTCGCCTAATTCGCCGTCCAATTGTCCCATCATCAAAATTCGGGCGCGCTCACAACTGATTTTATGTTCAGACATTTACTTTCTCCCATTCTTTCAGCAATTTTTTCCGGGCATAGTACAAGCGGGACATAACGCTGCCCATGGGAATATCCAGCGCTTCGGCGATTTCCCGATAGGAGAATTCGTTAAATTCTTTCAGTATTAAAATTTCGCGGTCTTTCTCCGGCAGGCGCTCCATAGCTTGCCACAATAATTCGCTCTGTTCGTTTTTTTCGAATATTTCATCGGGTTGCGCTTCGCTACTGCTCAGTACAACGCCGGGCTCATGTTCATCAGAAATGGCCGCCTGCGGTTTTTGCCGCGTTACATGGTTGATACATAAGTTCTTTAGAATTTTATAGAACCAGGTATAAAAATTGCGCGATGTGTCGAATCCGGCCAGCGCCTGATAGGCCCGGTAAAAGGCTTCCTGCGAGAGGTCGAGTGCGTCTTCCCGATTTTTTGTGTACAATAAGGCGGTGTAATAGGCCTGCGTTTTATATTTATCTACTAAAATTTTAAACATGGCCGACTCTCCGGCTTGACACGCTATGATCGCTTCTTGCTCAGTCATCATCTTTTCTTTTCCGCGTACTGCCAGTTTTACACTGGAAATTTTCAAATATTCAAATTTTAGCTGATAATTTTTATACCGACCAAAGAGTACGGCATAATTCATTTACCATTACAGAGCCTGCTCTAAAAACCAAAAAATGCCCGACTTCTGTTTACAAAAACCGTTAGAAACAGTTTCATACTATATTTTAACTTATTCATACCCAAGGGCTAAAATGCTTAAAAAATAGTAAAAAAACGTTCTAATATTTTGTACATACCTTTTTAAGTGTAAACTCATTGTAGCGGCAACCGCTTTAAGAGTCCGGAATTCAGACCTGGAACTAAAGGAATTTTGTCTGGAATAATTCATAGTTCCCGGTTTTTAATTCTCAATTAAATACTCCAAACGAATTCTAAATAAACGCCTAACCGCCATCTATTTTAGGCTGAAAAATTTTAGAATAGCCGCCATCATTTGCCGCCGCTGTGAAGCAAATAAAACGGTTTCAAAGGGAAAGCCTAACACAACTGTTTTATAGCTCCCGCGATAAGCCGTAGCCGCGCTGAAGCCGTTTTCCTGATAGCGCAGGATGGTTTGCGAACCGTTGATGGAATTCAATGCATCCGGCGACTCCGTTGTGTAAATCGCTTGATTCCATTGGGAATTGAAACGCAGCTCCGGCAAATTCAGCAAATCGTTTGGCGCCGGCGCAACGCGGCCGCTGCGGGCGGCATGGTTCGTCGCCCAAAAAATACGCAGCACGTCCTCGCCGAAACGCACGTCAAAACTCTTTTTATCCTTTCCCTTAAAAAGCTCCATACCCACATAAGCGCCCGAGACCAACAAATTGCCGCCGTTTTCCGTAAACTGGCGTAAAACATATTCGAACTCCGGCGGAAAGGCTTTAAAGGCTGCGCCACGCAGGGAATCCAGGCGCGCATCCTGCCAGTGCGTTTCTTTCTCTTCTCCTAAAATAATATCGGCGATACGGTAGCGCCGCAAGCGGATACGGCCGTTCCACAGCGCTTCATCGCTGCACGACACAAAAGAATAGCCGGCGCCGGCAATTGCCTGACCGTGAACATAGGGAAAATCAAATGTATTGCCGGGAATGAGGCGCGTTTCATAATCGGCATCGCTGGCGCCAAACCCGGGCGCGTCATTCATCCTGAAAGGCGACTTAAGATTAAAATCGAATTGCCGGCCCGTGTACATCACATCGTACTTATCGGGCACACCGTCATCTTCGCTGGTTAAAAAACCGCCATGTTCGCCCCATCGGAAATAGGCCGGCGCGCTGACACGGTCAAAGGCATTAACAATCAATACGGGCGGTCTGTCATCGTTCACCCGACAGACCGATAGAATCTCCGAGGGGAAACTCCGGCCCCCAGCGTTGAGCGCGGAAACTTTAAAACTATAGATTTTACCGCGTGCGAGCGGTCCTGTTTTAAAAACCGGTGAATCGCACAACCGTCCGTTATCAAATCCGCCGGAATCAATCCGCGTATACACAATGTACTGCGTTGCCGCAGCGCTACTTTCCAGCGAATCTCTTTGCGGTTTCCAGCGCAAAACAGCCCGGCCGCCGCTGTCTAATTCCGCGCTAAAATTATTAACCGGAAGCGGCTGCACCACATAATCACGGTCATAGGCCGCAGCTAAGTATTTCAGGACGCCTTTGTATACCGCGCGTGCAACGGTAAAACGGAAGCGGGGATCGAGCGCAAACTGCATATCGCGAAAATTCTGGTGAGAAAGCAATTCCAGAATCATCGACGGCACATTAGGACGGTACACTTCGCTGTATAGAGCATTCTTCAATGCCCGGCGCTTCCAACGGGGATTCATCGTTAACCGAATATCATCTACAATCTGCGTCTGGACGAGGTCGGCCAAATCGCGGTTTGCCAGGCGCGATACCGAATCGGGAAAAACCGTTTGGGCGTCGGCGTCGGCTATGCTGTAGATAGCCAGCGTGCCTACAGTAGTGTCTCCGTGTGTAAAGCCGGCGTCGGTATGAAAAGCTAACGAAAGGTCTATGGGAATGCCAAGACCGCGAACGGTGCGTTTTTTATTGGGGCCAAACGGCGCCCCTTTCAGATAGTTCACATATTCGGCGCGGGACTGGTAATCATCCTCATAATCGGCGCTGTCGCCGTTTAAGCTGTAAACCAGCGAATCGGGGAAACCGGCATATTGCAAGTTGTAGCGGGCGCCTTCCTCAAAGCGCGGCCGTCCGCTGGCCTGAGCGCCCCGGCGAATATTGCCCATGCCGCCGCCGAAGCGCACCGCATCGGCCGTGATTTGACGTCCGGTAGCCGTACTTTGATTGGTCAAACATACGCTGCCGGAATCGGGATGAAATCCTTTAAAAAACTTAAAGGCGCCTAACCAGATCCACGTGCCGCCGCCGATTTGCTGATTTACCAAGAAGTTGCTTTGCCCTCCGGCATGAAAAACCGTGTAATGCGCAGCGTCCGTATTTTCAGGTGCGGCGTGAAAAGAAATGTACACGGCATACTTCCCTGTTTGCGGAATATTCGGCGTCCAAATGATTTTAGCGCTGGCCACAGTATCAGTCAAGGTTTTACGGTAAGTACCCAATGTAAAAGGATTCACACCGGACTCATAAGGCGGTTGGCCGGCAGCAAATCCGGCCGCATCGCCCTTGCGCCAGACAAACGGCTCTGTGGAATTTATCTCGTTGTACCTCTGACCATTGGCCGCATCATTATCCACTACTACTTCGTGACTCTGGATATCCCGTTCACGCGGGTTAAAAACATTGGCGCCGCCGTTTTCCAGCATAGGAATCAAATACGGAATAACAAAAGAAGTAGAGAGTAAATCCTCAACCGTTTGAAACAAGCGCGGCCTCTGCCACTCCCAGCGTTGCTTTTTATGGTTGTAATACCAACCGTGGCTGTTCCATACGGCGATATTAAAGCCCTGCAACCCGGCAGGAAAAGAGAGCCCGTTCAACGGGCAAACCAGCGGCGCCGGCCGGGGATATTTTTTAGGCAGACGGCTGCGGTCGTAATCGGAGCGCTTGCTGCGGTAAAAATCAGGAATAAGCCGCTCGATAGAATAGCCCATTGTACGAAAAACCAGCCGATAATCGCGGTATTTGTTTCCTAAAATGCTGCGCGCAGTCTGGTAAACAGCCCGCACATTTTCCTGCCTGAAGGGTACGTAAGAAAAAGGTTTGTTAAAATCCACTATTAAAAGGCGCTGTTGTGCATCAAGCCGGATACTGTCGATGCGGACATTCTCATTTAGCGGCAACGGACGCCCGGTACGCTGCACGATATAAACAAATTGTTCCATTTTTTTATGTACAAAAATTTCCTCGCGGCCCATACCGGAATAGTCGTACGGCTTTCCAGGCACTATCAGCTGCGGCTGACAAGAAACTGTCAGAACCGCGCCCGCCAACGCCACAAGCCAAAGCTTTAACCGTTTCAATGCTATTAAATTCCTTTTAGATTCAATTACCTTTGCCGATATTATTTTTTGCGTTTGTACAAGTAAGCGCCTTGCATTAGTTTATTTTCCCTGCCGTCATGCACGGCAAATTTATGCGGACCGTAAATGGAAGCCGCGCCGTACTCTCCTTTGCGGTTGACGGCGTAAAAACTGACATTAAAATTAGGCATTCCGTCTTTTCTTTTTAGGGAAGGAATTTTAGCATGTTTGACGATACGTCGCGCCGCTTCCAGACAAGCGTCGGTGGGCGCCATACCCTGGCGCATCATTTCCACTACTAGGAAACAGCTTAAATTTTTTAGATTTTCTTCGCCGCGGCCGGTTGAACCGCAGGCGCCTACTTCGTTGTCCACATACAAACCCGCGCCGATAATCGGACTATCTCCCACACGTCCCGGGATTTTAAAAGCCAACCCACTGGTAGTCGTAACGCCGGAAATGCCGCCGCGCTGATCAATACCCAGACAGGTGATGGTGCCTGTAGTTTTAAACAATTTTTGAAAGTTAGCGGGAATATCGGGATTATCCTCCGGGAACCAATCGTCGCCCGTATTCAGCGTCTCTTTCCAGTGCAGCCACAGTTTACGCGCTTCGTCTGTTAGCAGTTCTTCTTCCTTAAAGCCGTGCGCTTTGGCAAAACGCAAGGCGCCCTGCCCCACAATTAATTCATGGTCTGTGCGTTCCATGACCAGCCGCGCCACTTTGGAGGGGTTGCGGATATTGCGTAATGCGCCAACGGAACCGGCGTTGTGCGTGGGCCCGTGCATCACGCAGGAATCCAGTTCCACCACACCTTCTTCGTTGGGCAATCCTCCCAATCCCACCGTATGGTCGTTGGGATCGTCTTCTACAATATTAACGCCGGCAATGACGGCATCCAGAGCATCGGCTCCCTTACGCATTAGTTTTATCGCTTTATCCGTTGCCCGCAGTCCATTGCCGCTGGAAATGGCAATTATCCTGCCGGACGCCTTGCCGATATATCCCGGTGCCGCCCATAGCGCTTTATTTAAAAACGGAAAGCTCAGTCCAGCGCCCAGTGAGGCGCGAAAAAATGTTCTGCGTTTCAAATCAACCTCCTTATATTAGTAATTGATGGTTCTCCCACATTACGCCATTTCGCTGAGGAGATTTCTGCAACATACCTCTTTCATTAAACAAGATACAGAAAAAAGTCAGACGAATAAAGAACAGACCCTTTTATTCTAAAAAAATCCCAACAAGTCATAGAACGATCTCAAACTCAAATTGTATTTTTTGGCCCGCTTCCCATATCGCGCTGGAGTTTATGGATTATTACTTGATTTTGATTCCGGCAAAGAAGGTCAACAGGCCTTAGAAGGAGCAGGAAATACGAGTACCATGAATGAATATACGTTTACCGATAAAAATCTGGCTAATGGAAAAACATACACTTATCGATTAAGCGATATGTCTTATAATGGACGGGTGCATATCCTAAAAACTGTTCAGGCTACTCCGGGAATACAAGTTAACGGTTCCAGACTATTTAATCATTATCCAAATCCGTTTAATCCGGCAACTCATAAAAGTATTAGGTAGCAAACACGACGCATATTATTTTAACGGTGTTTAACGCCTTAGGACAGTCCGTCCAACAGTTGGCAAACAGTCAACAAAGCCCTGGCGAATATCAGGTAAATTTTGACGCCAGCAAATTGGGCAGCGGAGTTTATTATTACCGTTTAACAGCCGGAAATTTTAGCCAAACACGCAAAATGCTTTTAATGCGCTGATGGTTCGTGTGATATCTGAATTATTTAACAGAATATAATATGAATGACCAGTTGACTAATAATATGAATGACCAGTTAAATAAAATTTTAGAAATATTGGGCTATCACGTAAGTGATAGTCCAAAATAATTTCAACTGGTCATTCATATTAATAATTGGGATTATCAAAGTCATTTTTCCTGGATTCCGACCTGAGGCCTTGCTTCTCTACGCTGCGCTGCGGCCGGAATGACGCAAGTGCTGTGTCATTCCCGTTTGAGGCTTTGCCTCGCAGGCGGCTCCGAAGGAGCCCCTTCGGGGGAACCCATAAGCTGGTTCTTTTTATGAATTCCCCATCACAAAAGTGGTTCCGTTCCCTTAGGAACCACTTTGTGGCGGGAAAGGAATGTCTTTAACAAACCCAAAAATCGTTATTTTTTTAACTGGTCATCCATATAATATAGTAAATCACTATCGACAATCAACAAATGTATAGAATCTCAAGTTGACTTTTATATAGGGCTATGGATAGTTTTCTTTAATGTTCAGAAAGTTATTGAGGCAGTATGTCTGCCGTCTATAGAACCCATAGGCGCATTGCCATTATTATTTTATCTATTATGTCATCACCGATTTAAAATTTACCAGTTTAGCCGATAAAAAACGTACCACCCTAAATTATATTTTCTTGTTTTAAAACATAGCTGTCCTAAATAATTTTACGTTCAAATTTTTGTATTGATATATCAAC
>CAZIBE010000057.1:0-24989 GCA_964536685.1 uncultured Calditrichaceae bacterium
TAGGGTGACTGTTTTTTATGCGTTTACATACCATTAATTAAAATGGAACATATATAACTGTGCACAGATGGATTTTTTCAAAGGTTTCAATTAATAATTGCCGAGAGCCAAAGGCCAAGAAAAAATATAAAAGAAAAAAATCTCTGTGTTTTCCGTATTCTCTGTGGTCATTTAAAATTTCGACTGTTGAATTTTGAGTTTTGAATTATTGGTAAAACAGAAATCAGGAAACAGGAAGCAGAAAAGAGTTAAGTATCAGGTAACAGGACTGAAAAAATAGTAAATAAAAATCTCAATGTTTTCCGTGTTCTCTGTGGTCATTTAAAATTTCGACTGTTGAATTTTGAGTTTTGAATTATTGGTAAAACAGAAATCAGGAAACAGGAAGCAGAAAAGAGTTAAGTATCAGGTAACAGGACTGAAAAAATAGTAAATAAAAATCTCAATGTTTTCCGTGTTCTCTGTGATAAATTACTGATTACTAAAAACCGAGAACGGAAGGCTAACTGCTAAAAAAAGGTATCCCATGTCCCAAATTCGTGTTCGTTTCGCTCCCAGTCCCACCGGTTATGTGCATGTGGGCAGTTTGCGAACGGCTTTATTTAATTATCTGTTCGCCCGTCATCATCAGGGCAAAATGGTGCTGCGTATCGAAGATACCGACCAGACGCGCTATGTGCAAGGCGCCGTAGAGAACCTGCTGCACATGCTGCAATGGGCCGGACTGGATTACGACGAAGGCCCGCAGAAGGATGGGCCGTATGGCCCCTACTTCCAATCCCAGCGTTTGGATATTTACAAAGAACATATCGATCAGCTAATCGCCAATGATCATGCCTATCCCTGCTTTTGTTCTGCTGAACGGTTGGAAAAAATGCGTGAAGAGCAGGCCGCTAATAATCAGCCGGTGATGTACGACGGCGCCTGCCGCCATATTCCCAAAGAGGAAGCGCTGGCACGCATGCAAAGCGAAACCCATGTAGTGCGCCTGAAGGTGCCCAGAGAAGGGGAGACCAGCGTCGATGATATCATCCGCGGGCATGTTTCGTTTAGTAACCAGCTGATTGACGATCAAATTCTGCTTAAAAGCGACGGCTTTCCCACTTACCATCTGGCTAACGTGGTGGACGACCGTCTGATGCGCATTTCCCATGTCATCCGCGGGGAAGAGTGGCTGCCCAGTACGCCCAAGCATATTTTGTTGTACAAAGCATTCGGCTGGGAACCGCCGCAGTTTGCCCATCTGCCGTTGTTGCTCAATCCCGATCGCAGCAAACTGAGTAAACGGCAGGGCGATGTGGCCGTGGAAGATTACCGCGACAAAGGCATCCTGCCGCAGGCTCTGGTGAATTTTGTGGCCTTGTTAGGCTGGAACCGCGGCGACGATCAGGAAATCTTTTCCCTGGAAGAACTGATTCGCGATTTTACGCTGGAGCGCGTTAACAAGGCCGGCGCCGTATTTGATTTGCATAAATTAGAATGGATGAGCGGCCATTACATTCGCAATATCGCCGAAGAGGAATATATTAAAACCGGGCTGGAATGGATGACCAAGCTGAATTTAGACGCGGGTTCTGAGAAGAAAAACAGCTTAATTTTAAAGGCTTTACGTCCGGCCATTAACACCTTTGCCGAACTGGCCCCTAAAAGCGCCCTCTTTTTTAAGGATCAATTGAATTATGAGGAAGAAGCGCTGCTATGGCTGAGAAAAGAGCAGAGTAAAAAATTATTTGAACATATACTGACACAGTTGCAACAACGCGATGAACTAACCTTAGACGTATTCAGCGCAGTCATGAAGAGCGCGCAAAAAGAGTTAGGCGTTAAAGGCAAAGAGTTGTGGATGCCGGTACGGGCGGCTATTACGGGAATGACACACGGCCCGGAACTACCCGTCGTTCTGGCGGTATTAGGTAAAGAGCGCGTGGAACAATTTTTAAAACAGGCAATTGCATTATGAAAATCATTGTTTTAATGGGCGGCGATTCCAGCGAACGCGAAGTTTCGCTGGTTACCGGCGACCAGGTGGCGCGGGCGTTAACGCAAAACGGCCATGAGGTAATTAAAATCGATCCTTCAGCCACTAAAGCCGAGCAAACCGAATTGAATAAAACCGACACACACTGGATTGGCATCGATTATCCGGATATTGATGTGCTGCCCTTGCACCGTGGCAGCCTGTATTTAAAGAATATTCTGATTACCAAGCGTTTAAAACCGGATGTGGTGTTTATTGCTCTTCACGGAGGCAAAGGGGAAGACGGCGTGGTGCAGGGCATGTTAGATGCCGCCGGTATTCCGTACACCGGATCGGGACGTATTGCCAGTATGCTGGCTATGCAAAAAGATTTAAGCAAAATGTTTTTCCGCGGCGCTAATTTGCCTACGCCCCGCTCCCATGTGTTGGAGCGGCCGCAGGCTTCCCGTAAAAAATTGAAAAAAGTTCAATTTCCGCAGGTTGTTAAGCCAAATGATCAGGGTTCGACTATCGGTCTGAGTATTGTGCAAAAATACGAAGAGATCGACGCCGCTATCGAAGAGGCCTTTAAATACAGCTCGAAAGTGATGGTGGAAGAATACATCGCCGGCCGCGAGGTTACTGTTTCCATTTTAAAGCAGCGCGCTTTGCCGGTTATTGAAATTTTACCCGAGCACAGTTTGTACGATTACGAATGTAAGTACAAAGAAGGCATGAGCAGTTATGTGGTTCCCGCCGAACTGGGTACGGAAATTGCCCAGGAATTGCAGAAGCTGGCTCTGAAGGCGCATAATACACTGGGCTGCAAAGGTTACTCTCGTGTGGACTTTCGGCTGAACGAGAAAAACGAACCGTTTATTCTGGAAGTAAACACACTGCCCGGCATGACCGGGACTAGTCTGGTGCCCAAAGCGGCCAAAGCGGTTGGTTTAACTTTTAATGATCTTGTGGAAACCATCGTCGAAGAAGCGGTGAAAAAACGCAATTAAAAATTACGAATGAATAAGTAATAAGAGCCAAGGGCCGAAGGCTAAGAACCACAAGCCAGGAGTACAATTCTCTGTGTACTCGGTGTTTTCAGCGCTTAATTAAAATGTTGAATGTTGAATGTTGAATTATCGGAAGCAGAAAACAGTTGCGCGTACAAGCAACGGTTCGCTTAACGAATGACAACCAGCTAATAGCTGATAGCTAAAAAAGGTAGCATAAGATGTCCGAATTAAAACTCTACAATACCATGACCCGTAAAAAAGAGGTGTTTGAACCCTTGCATCCGGGATTTGTGGGTATTTACGTGTGCGGGCCGACCGTTTACGGCCATGCTCATATTGGGCATGCTAAAAGCTATATCAGTTTTGACGTTATCGTGCGCTATCTGCGCTATTTGGATTACCGTGTGCGTTACGTGCAAAACATTACCGATGTAGGCCATCTGGTTTCTGATGCCGACGAGGGCGAGGATAAAATTGCCCGGCAGGCGCGGCTGGAACAATTAGAGCCCATGGAAGTGGCCGAGCGCTACACGCGCAGTTATTTTGAGGATATGGACAAGTTGAATGTACTACGCCCCGATATTTCGCCGCGCGCCAGCGGTCATGTGCCAGAACAAATCGAACTGGTCGAGGAACTGCTGCAAAAAGGTTACGCCTACGAAAAAGACGGTACCGTATATTTTAATGTGCAGAAATTCAAAGATTACGGCAAGCTGTCCGGACGCAAAGTGGACGAGTTAATCGAGGGCCAGCGTATTGTGGTGAATGAGGAAAAGAAAAATCCGGTTGATTTTGCCCTGTGGAAAAAAGCCGATCCCCAGCACATCATGCAGTGGAATTCGCCTTGGGGCAAGGGCTATCCCGGCTGGCACATCGAATGTTCGGTGATGTCCACCAAATACCTGGGACAACCTTTTGATATTCACGGCGGCGGTATAGAAAACGTCTTTCCGCACCATGAGTGCGAAATCGCTCAGAGCGAGGCTGCCCATGGTCAGACTTTTGCCCGCTACTGGCTGCACAATAATATGGTCACTGTTGACGGACAGAAGATGGGCAAATCGCTGGGTAATTTTATCACAGTAAAAGACGCAATTAAAAAGTACGCGCCACTGGCCATCCGCTTTTTTGTACTCAGCAGCCATTACCGTTCACCGCTGGATTTCAGCGACAGCGCTCTACAGGCCGCGCAAAAGGGAATGGAAAAATTGCACCAGAATTTTGTACGATTGCTGCGGGCTAAAGCAACTACTACAGGCCGGGACGAAGCTTTTGAGGAAAAGATTGCCGCGTATCTGGCTCGCTTTAAGGACGAAATGAACGACGATTTCAACACGCCCAAAGCTCTGGCGGCGGTCTTTGATTTTATGCGTGAAGTGAATAGCTGGCTGGATGCGCAGAAAGTAGCCGCCGAAACGCAGCAGGACGCGTTAAAGGCGTTGGAAGAAACAGTCGGACAGGTACTAGGTTTGCTGCCGGGCGACTATGCGGAATTAGAAGGCAAAGGCGGCGGCAACATCGACGCCTTAGTACAAATTTTGGTGGATTTGCGCAATCGTCTGCGCCAGGAAAAGAATTTTGCCCTGGCCGATGAAATCCGCGACCGTTTAAAAGACGCCGGCATTGAACTGAAAGACACGCCTCAGGAAACGGTGTGGGATGTGAAATAGCTGATGAGCCGGAAAAATGAGTTACAAAGAAAAAACCTCAACCTGCCGAAATCTGTTACTTTGACGGGCATCTGGGTATAAGAAAGACGATTCATGAGAGTCGCGCCACAGTAGCCCGGGTCTCCGGCTCGAGGATAAGCACACCGCTATTCTGCGACTCATGAGAGTCGCGCTACTTTGTTAGCTTGCGTTCTATTTTAGCCCAACTGTCGCGCAGGGTTACTGTGCGGTTAAACACTACATGTTCGGCCGAGGAATCTTTAGCATCCACACAAAAATACCCCTGACGCAAAAACTGGTAAGGCACGCCGCATTTGGCTTCTTTTAAGGACGGTTCCGCCAGACAATCCGCTAAAACCTCTAACGAATCGGCATTGAGATTGTCGGTAAAGTCGCCGCCTTCTTCCACGTCATCAGGATTTTCTTTGTTGAATAAATGGTTGTACAGGCGCACCTCGGCCTGAACGGCATGAGCGGCCGATACCCAGTGCAATGTGCCTTTAACTTTACGGCCGTCCTCCGTCCAGCCGCCGCGCGACTGCGGATCGTACGTGCAGCGCAGTTCAGTTACTTCGCCCTGTTCGTTTTTGACCACTTCCTGACAGGTGATATAATAGGCGTGTTTTAAACGCACCTCTTTGCCCGGCGCCAATCGGAACCATTTGCGCGGCGCCTCTTCGCGGAAGTCGTCGCGCTCCACGTAAATAACGCGCGAAAAAGGAACCTGCCGCGTGCCGGCCGCTTCATCCTCGGGATTATTAACCGCTTCCAGCATTTCCACTTGATCTTCGGGATAGTTGGTAATGGTTACTTTTAGGGGTTTTAACACAGCCATCACGCGCAGCGCCTGCCGGTTGAGAACTTCGCGCAGTACATGTTCCAACAGGGCAAAATCCACGGTGCTGTTGCTTTTGGCCACGCCGATGCGCTCGGCAAATTCACGGATGGCTTCCGGCGTGTAGCCGCGCCGCCGTAAACCGGATATGGTCGGCATGCGCGGATCGTCCCAGCCGGAAACGAAGCCTTCCTGCACCAGACGCAACAGTTTGCGTTTGCTCATCACCGTATAGCTTAAATTTAAGCGGGCAAACTCAATTTGCTGCGGATGGTAGGCTTCCAGTTCGTCCAAAAACCAGTCGTACAGCGGACGGTGATCCTCAAACTCCAGCGTGCAGATGGAGTGGGTGACGCCTTCGATGGAATCTTCCAGGCCGTGCGCCCAGTCGTACATGGGATAGATGCACCATTTATTACCGGTGCGCGGATGCTCGGCGTGCAAAATGCGGTACATCACCGGATCGCGCATATTCAGGTTAGGCGAACCCATATCGATTTTGGCGCGTAACACTTTGGCGCCGTCGGCAAACTCGCCTTTGCGCATGCGTTCAAACAAATCCAGATTTTCTTCCACGCCGCGATTGCGGTAAGGACTTTCCTTACCCGGTTGTTTTAACGTGCCGCGGTACTCACGGATTTCTTCGGCGGTCAGGTCGTCCACATACGCCTTGCCTTTTTTAATCAGTTGCACGGCGTATTCGTACATTTTCTCAAAATAGTCGGAAGCGTAAAAGAGGCGGTCTTCCCAGTCGAATCCCAGCCAGCGCACATCTTCGATGATGGAATCGATGTATTCCTGTTCTTCCTTTACGGGATTGGTATCGTCGAAACGCAGGTTGCATTTGCCGCCGTATTCTTCGGCCAGACCAAAGTTCAGGCAAATGGATTTAGCGTGACCGATATGCAGATAGCCGTTGGGTTCCGGCGGAAAGCGTGTGTGCACGCGTCCGCCAAAGCGTCCGCTGGCGTTATGTTCGTCGATGATATTCTTAATAAAATTGGTTGGTTTTTTATGCTCATTGTCGTTCATGGTATTTCCTCTATATTAGTCGTAATAAAAGCTAAGTTTACAAATTTTCTGATTATAATTCTATGTTTTTTGAGAAACATGTATTTGAGGTGAAAAAACGGGCCCATTCACAAACGTAAAATTTTCTATACCGATCAGTAAATGGTTTACCCTTAAAGGGCGCCTGTGGCGCAAATAAGGTAACCGGTATCATCCCGATAAATCGGGATTACGTACAAAACACTCAACTCTCAGGACGAAACGGTTTGTATTCAAATCATTTCTATTAGAGTATGTTATCTTTGATAGAAGGAAATCCTTCTCGGAAAATGAATTTTAGCTTTATTCCCGGATATTGATTGTTAAATAGCTGGGCCTGCTCTAAAAACCAGTTTTTGTCATTTCGAACGCAGTGAGAAATCTTATATCCTCAATAAAAACAATAGATTTCTCGTCGCCTTGCTCCTCGCGGCAAAGGCCGTCCCGTTTTCCGCCACGGAGTGATCCCTACGGGAAAGGAACCACTTCGTGGTGGGAAAATGACAGTGAGAGACCTTCTTAGAGTGAACTCATAGCTGATAACGCCTTAGATTGATTGCTTCGCCAGTGTATTTGGCTTCATAGGCCCAATGTTTCATTAATGACAAAATCTACTTCATGGCCTTATTGTGTGCGCCAAAATTTGATATCTTCTGCTGGCGGGCGATTAATGAGTAACCGAAATAAAAAATTTTCAAAAAAAGAAATATATTGAATATTTTTAATTTTACAAGTGAAAATAATGCCATATTTTTCACATCCGTCCTAAATACTGTTTTTTAATTGCCACTATCTTTAGATAGCGGCTATTCATAAAAAAATAAAAATCATACAGAGGCATACGGGTTGTTTTTGAAAACGCCTGATTTGTGTTGCTATCTTCAACAGAAACAACATGAATTAGGCTATTTATATTTCTTTAGGAAAGCTTTGAAAAATATTCATATTTGCCTACGCTTTCTTTTGCAGTATAAAAGTAATCTTTCTATATTAAAATCTTAAATTTTAATTAACCTTTAATAATTGTGGGGTTTTGTTGATATGAGAACCATTGCCAGTTTATTTCGCGGATCGCCCTTTGCGCCGTTGCAAGACCATTTGGAGCGCGTTATCGAATGCGTCCATAAAATGGAAACCTTGTACGAAGCCTATACGCAAGGGGATTATGAACAAATCGGACTATTGGCCAAAGAGATTTCCAAATTGGAACACATGGCCGATTTGGTGAAGAACGAAATTCGTAACGATTTGCCCAAAGGCATTTTTTTGGCTATTAACCGCGGCGATTTATTAGAGATTCTTTCTCTGCAGGACACTATTGCCGATAAGGCGGAGGATGTGGGGATTCTGTTCAGTCTGAAAAATCTGGAACCTTTGCCCGATATGAAGGATGATCTGCGGGATTTCATCAAAAAAAATATTGAAAGCGTAGAAGCGGTACATAAAATATTACAGCAATTGAATGAGCTCTTGGAAACTTCTTTTGGCGGGAAAGAAGCCGAATTAGTGGTGCAGATGGTAGAAAATGTCGCCTATCTGGAACATGAAGTAGATTTGATGCAGGTGTCGTTGATAAAAAAGCTGATCGCTCTGGAAGATCAAATCCCCTACACCAGTTTTTATTTGTGGACAAATATATTCAGAACGATGGCCGCCTTGAGCAATACGGCAGAAAAGCTGGCCAACCGCGTGCGCATGTTGCTGGATCTTAAATAAAAAGCTGAGTATCGAATACGTTTTGAGGAGATAATGACTACAGAGACCATATTACTGATATTAGCCATCGGATTCGGCTTTTACATGGCCTGGAGCATCGGCGCCAATGATGTGGCCAATGCTATGGGTACTTCGGTCGGTTCCGGCGCGCTAACCATTAAACGAGCCGTAATTGTAGCGGCCATTTTAGAGTTTTCCGGCGCCTTTTTTGTAGGTTCACATGTATCGGAAACCATCCGTAAAGGTATTATAGACCCAATTATTTTTGAGGGACGCGCCTTAGATCTTGTGTATGGAATGACCGGAGCCCTTTTGGCTGCGGCTCTTTGGCTGCAGTTGGCCACCTATTTTGGCTGGCCGGTATCGACTACCCATTCTATCGTTGGCTCGGTCATCGGATTTGGCGTAGTTGTGGGCGGATTTCAGGCGGTGGAATGGGGTAAAGTAGCTTCTATTGTAGCCAGCTGGGTTGTGTCCCCCCTGTTAAGCGGTTCCATTGCTTTTGTAATTTTTACGGTTCTGCGACGGCAAATTTATTATAAAGACAATCCCATTACAGCAGCCAAAAAAACAGTGCCGCCCTTGGTATTTCTTGTTTTTGTAATTCTGACTCTGGCTATGGCTTTTAAAGGGCTGAAGAATTTGCACCTGGATTTGGGCTTTGGCGAAGCTTTTGGAATTGCAGTGATTGTGGGGCTGATTGCCAGTGTGATAAGCCATTTCTTAGTACGTAATATTTCTGAAGTCAGCGAAGAAGTGGTTACCGAAAAGCAGCCTCCTTCAGTTAAAAAAAATATGAAGATTGTCGTACGGCAAATGGAAAAGTTAGTATTAAACGCCCGCGGTAGTTTAAAAGAAGATTTGAATCGCATCCTCGGCGAGCTGCGCCTGGTAAACGATTCGGCATCGCTGGATTTTCAGGTGGAACGCACCAGCAGGGAATTCCAAACGGTGCAACGAATCTTCGTTTATTTGCAGATTTTAAGCGCCTCGTTTGTGGCCTTTGCTCACGGCGCCAATGATGTGGCCAATGCGGTTGGCCCATTGGCGGCGGTAGTTAGCGTGCTGCAAACCGGAATCATCGCCATGAAGGCGCAGGTTCCTTTGTGGATTTTAGGCATGGGCGGCGTAGGCATCATCTTCGGTTTGGCCACCTGGGGCTGGCGTGTGATGGAAACTATCGGTAAAAAAATCACTGAACTCACGCCGACGCGCGGTTTTGCCGCCGAGTTTGCCGCAGCTACGACTATTGTGATGGCTTCTAAACTGGGGTTGCCGATTAGCACGACCCATACGCTGGTGGGCGCTGTTTTGGGCGTTGGTTTAGCCCGCGGTATTGGCGCCTTGAATTTACGCGTTATTTCGGATATCATTGTTTCCTGGGTGATTACTATTCCGGTGGGAGCTGCCGGTGCGATTTTGTTTTATTATATTCTTAAAGCTATATTCGGATAAGAAGCACATCCCTCGTTGCACAGACTATCTCTGCAACGAGGGACAACATCTTTACGAAACCTGACAGGTTTCGTAAAGATCCTTTTGGTTTATTTGATCAAAACCAGCCGCTGGCTGTACTGCCGCCCGTTGGCTGAAAGAACCGCAAAGTAAACCCCGCTGGACAACCCGCTGCCATCGAATTTCACGGAATATTTTCCAGATGGTTGATTTTCCTGCACAAGATCTTTTACCTTCTGTCCTAACATATTGTACACTGCCAATTCCACATTACTGATACCCGATAACTGATAACTGATAACTGTTTCCGGGTTAAAAGGATTGGGGAAATTGGGAAATAACCTCATCTGTTGCGGAATTTGTCCGGGCCAAAGCACACCAGTGGCAAATTCATGTTCATAAGCGCCTAAGTCAATACGACCGCCGGGGAAGTCGCTGCCAAAAGAGGGATCGCCTTTATCCAAACAAACGCTGTTGTCCGTAAGGTGATAATCGGCGGAAGCTTCATCAACAAATCCGGGGTCGTCTCCGTAAGTGTCGTTGGCGCCGGGGATGGTTTCCTGGCACTGGAACCAGCCGTTATAATCGATGGTTAGCGAACCGTTAAAATCATTGGTGCTGCCGTGGAATTTATTGGCTTTGTGAAAAATATTGTTTTCCATTACCATATCCGTCGCGCCGTTGCTGGCAATCCAGAACAGCGGGCCGGGGATATTAGCAAAAGTATTGTTGGTAAATGTGACGTCGTTAAGGCCGTCGAACTGTACGCCATAGCCGTATTTACTGCTATCGCCGCCGTCTACATGTAAATCGTGAATTACATTGCGCGTAATGGTAATATGATCTACATCGCCGCCGGTTAAACGCAGTCCGCCGTTGGAATCATAAATATCGTTCAGTTCAATCAGCAAACTGTCGGAATCTTTATTGATTTTAATCGCAGAACCGTCGCTGTCGTCGGAATCGGAAAAGCCGTGCATGGTGTTGTTGCGAATAGTACATCCTTTAGTAGCCTTGATATCGATAGCGTTTTCGCTGCCTCCGCCCAGCGTGGTGTACAACTCGTTGTCTTCGATGAGTGTGTTGTAGTTTTGATCCGTTTTGTACAGTTGGATGCAATCGCCTTTACAATCGTAAATGGTGTTATGGCGAATAATAAGGCCGGTGCCGCCGTTGATAATGACGCCGTGCGCGTCGTATTGATCGGAACGGTTGAAATTGTAAATATGGCAATTCTCTATGGTCAAATAATCGGCCATGTTGGCGTCAAATCCGTCGCGCTGACCGTTGGCAACGGTACATCCCGAAAATGTAAGATGCCTGCCGCGCGGCCGGATGCCATCGTTGGTTTGCTGGTTTATATCAAAGGTCAAACCGGAAAAGGTCCACCAGTCCGTATAAATTGTAAACGAACCCTGGGTGATGATACGTACTTTTTCGTCGGCGTAATTGCGCACCACGATAGGCTGGCTTTCTGTCCCATCGGCGTCGGAATCGCTCAGTCCCAACGATTCCTCGTAAACCTGAGCAGGTTCGGCCTGACTGCCGCGAATATAAAGCGTATCGCCGGCCTGCAGCGCGTTAAGGCCAGTGGCAATAGAATTAAACGGCGCCGAAAACGATCCGTCGCCGCCATTCGCCGCCTGATTGTTAACATAATAGGCATTAGCCCAGAGGGATGATAGTAAAAGAACGAAAATAAAAAGTATTTTGGAGATCATATTCACCTCGTCTGTTGTTATTGTGCAAATTTTCTACATGGTTTACACGTATTGTTGAATACTGTAAGCCGCCGGTAGTCTGCAAAGGCCATAAAAGCCGGCCAGAGTAGCATGTTTAGTCTCAATATAATTATCCTCTGTCTTTTGGCTGTGATTAATGCGTCAAAAATAGTGCCAGAGTAGTCAGTCTCTTTAGGTTAATCGGGCAAAATGCTTTATTCTTGATTTTAGGTATTTCGTATCCCATATTATAGATGTTGGTTTGTGTAAAAGTGATTGTAACCATCAGGCTACTGTAATAGAAAACTGAAACCTTTTAAATAGTCATTCAAGCTGTCATTCCCGTGGCGTGAAGCGCTCCCTTGGGGAAAAGCGGCTCCGAAGGGGCTACTTTCGTGGCGCATCAAGTGCGGAATGACATTTTGGGGAAAATTATTATTTTTTCATAGGTTCCAGACTCATTATTAAGAATAAAAATCAGCAGGGAGTTCCGTGATGACAAGCAAAATGATTCTTTACGCGCTTTTAGTATTGATAGTTTGCAGACAGCATATCCATGCGCAATGGAGCGACGATTCGTTGCAAAACACGGCTGTTATCGAACACAGCGGAAGTCAGGTCGTGCCGCATATAGCCGCTACTTCAGACGGCGGCTGCTATGTTTCATGGTACGATACGCGTAACAGCAACTATGATGTTTATTTGCAGCGTTTAAATGCTTTGGGAGAAAAAGTCTGGGCGGACAGCGGATTGCTGGTCAGTAATCATCCTCAGGAAACATGGGTAACCGATTACGATCTGGCGGTCGACCAAAATGACAACGCCATTATAGTATTCAACGATATTCGCAACGGCTCGACCAATGGCTGGGATGTGTTCGCCTATAAAATTGCCCCGGACGGCAGCTTTCTGTGGGGAAACGATGGCGTAGGGCTTTCGCCTGCTGTTAATGCAGAGAGCGAGATGGCGCCTAAAGTGGCGGTTACAACTGCCGGAAATTGCGTGTTTGTCTGGTCCAAATCGAACGATGCAGATGTTTTGGGCATGCAAAAGCTTTCGGCAGACGGCCAGAAAATGTGGGGCGAAGACGGCATTACACTTAGCGGGCAGCAGGGCGAAGGGATGACGCATCCGGAAATTGTGCCCGCTGCAGATGACAGCGTGATTATTCTCTGGAAAAGCGAGATAGGCAGCTATCCCGCCACCAAAACCTGGCTGGTTGTGCAAAAATTTACGCCGCAGGGAAGCGAGGCCTGGACATCCGGCGGCGTGGTTATCTACAATAACGGGAATATTCCCGTGTATTACGATCCGTCCATGATTGCAGACGGTAACAGCGGCGCTTTTATCGTTTGGGAAGACCAGCCAAGCAGCAGTGAGTCCTATGTATATCTGGGACATGTCGGCGCTGATGGCAGCTTGATTTTTCCCCTAAATGGAATTATGGCCACAACGGACGCCGGACATTTGCATTATAATCCGGCCATATCTTATATCACCGGTAGCGATGAACTGTTTTGCTTTTGGCTGGAAGAAAACTTAAGCCAGAATATGTACGGAATTTTTGGGCAAAAATTTGACGCTGCCGGCAATCGTTTGTGGACAGATTATGGCAAAGAATTTATTCCCCTGGAAAGTCGCTCTATTTCGTTTGTGAGTAGCGCCGCCACAGACAGCAGCCTTTACGTGGGATATTTCCAAAACTCCGCGCCCAATGCTTACGATAATGCCGTAAAAGCTTTTTATTTGCACACGGATGGACAATTGTTATGGGGACCGGAAATTCTGTCCGCAGCCAGTCTGGGGCAGAAAGATGATTTAGGTCTGGTACTTAATTCTGCAAATATTGCGCTTTTTGCATGGAACGATCAACGTAACGATGACGGTGATATCTATGCGCAAAATGTGAATCCGGACGGCAGCATGGGCAATACTGCTTCTTCAATTAACACGGATAGGCCAGCGGCCATTGGCGGATTTGCTCTGGAACAAAATTATCCCAATCCCTTTAATCCGGAAACCGCTATCAACTATGAACTGCCAGCGGTCAGCAGGGTACGATTGACGGTGTACAATGCGTTAGGGCAAACAGTAAAGGTTTTGGTGGACGCACGGCAAAACAGGGGAACTTATTCGGTGAAGTTCACTGCTAAGGGGCTGCCCAGCGGCGTTTACATCTACCGGCTTCAAATAGGCCATATTTCGCTGTTACGCAAAATGGTTTTGCTGCGATAACGGCGAATTCTTAAAAAAGAATGTGTCGTAAGATATTCTTAAAAGCATTTTAATGAACAGCATTTAACGCCAATTACTGTATTAAGGCGATCTTTCTGCTAAATGTCTCTTAGACAGTACGTGTTTGCGGATTGTTCCGCGACATTAAAGATAATCACTAATTATTTCAGAGCCGCAGCCGCGCGTAAAAATTTTATCAAGTAAGAACTGCCGAAAATACATTAAATAGTGATAATGAACACGGTCTTGTTTTTGTTAATTATTTATATGTACTATTGATAATAGAAATAGATTAGGGGAGCATCCGTCTGCCCGCGCTTATTTTTCCAACTGATTCTGCCTCGGCTCAAAGTAAAATTTAAGATGCGATTCAATCGCGCTCATTTTTGACGCTAATACTCAACCGCTTTAGAGAACCTCTCCCGGAACTGTTTAATTCTGAAAATATTTAACTAAACTTTTGTAAAATTTGGTATTCATCAAAATTATTCCAATTTACTTACGGAAAAATTAACCATTAACTAGCCCACAAATTTATTCGTGCGTAAACACATTTTAATTCATACAAAAATGGGAGGTCAAAATGAAGCGTTGTGCTACTATACTGTTTTTAATATTGCTGGCCTATCAATTATTGGCGCAGGAGAACAGCTGGCGATGGCAGAATCCTTTGCCGCAGGGGAACACGCTGCGGGCTGTACATGCTTTTAACGCACAGGAAGCTATTGGCGTGGGCTACAGATGCGTTAAGGTGCAAACCAATGATAGCGGCGCTAACTGGCAGGCGGCTTCATTTGTTAACAATGCAACTGTTTCGGCGTATGATTTAAGTTTTATTAATGACCAAAACGGCTGGCTGGCGGGAGATAGCGGTTTAACAGCTAAAACAAGCGATGGAGGGGGAAGTTGGCAAACGTTGAATTCAGGAACCGAAACCCCTTTGCAAGGCGTTTATTTTATTAACGGCCAAATTGGTTGGGCGGTGGGCAATGACGGTGTTATCATAGCCACTGCCGACGGCGGCGCCAGCTGGAGCGCGCAAACCAGCGGCGCCAGTGATGATTTGCAGGATGTGTTTTTCTTTGACGCCACGACCGGTGTGGCCGGCGGACGGTACGGAACTATTCTACGCACGACCGACGGGGGCGCGGGCTGGAATCCGCAAACCAGCAATACCGATCACATGATTAAAACTTTCTACTTTATTAACGCCGATACGGGTTGGGCCGGCTGTAGTTGGGGAACGTACCTGCGAACATACAACGGCGGTCAAACATGGATAGCGCAGGATTTAGCCAGCCGCGAGCACATCAATTCCATCTTTTTTATCGACAAAACGACGGGCTGGTTGTGTACGGAAAGCGGCAGCGTCTACAAATCCACTTCCGGCGGAACGGCCTGGATTAAACAATCCATTACCGCCACCGACGCCCTGTATGACATCCAGTTTACCAGCAGCGATACCGGTTGGGTGTGCGGTCGGGACGAGCATCTCTTTAAAAGCACGGACGGCGGGGAAACCTGGCAGCTGCAAGCCCTGCCAGCCGGCGCGGAAATTTGGGGGCTGAATTTTCCGGACGCTCAACATGGATGGATTGTAGGCACATCGGGTACGGTGCTGGCCTATAGCGGTTCCCCTGCAGTTGGCATTAAACCGGATAAGCGTGCGCTTCCGCAGTCATTTATTTTGTGGCAGAATTATCCCAATCCCTTTAATCCGCAGACGGTCATCGGTTATCAGTTGTCAGCTGCCAGCAAGGTGCGTTTGGTTGTTTACAATATGTTGGGACAGAGAATAAATGTCCTAATAGACGGCAGGCAAAATAAGGGAATGCATATAGTTAAATTTAACGGTGAAAATTTGTCCAGCGGTGTGTATTTTTATCGCTTACAGACAGAGTATGATTCATTGGTGCGAACAATGGTTTTGCTGCGCTAAATGGGTATGTTTAAAAATTGGAGTGTGTTTACAGCATTCTCGAATGCTTTGTGACGGAAGATAGGAGCTCAATCTAAAAACCGTATTGTGTCATTTACCCGAAGGGGCCACTCGTTTTTGAGACGAACGCAAGCGAGAATTTTTGCTACTGTAAAAAACAAAAGATGTCTTCCGAAGGAATACCTTTGGCATTTGCTCCCGCCATGGCGGGATTCTCGATATGACAGTTTTGGAGCGTGTTAGAGTGGACTAATATCTTGAACAGCGACTGCCGCCCATCTGGTGATTTTGTTGTTGAGGAGCATTAAATCTCTTTTATATGATAGGTGTTTGCAGGCGGAATCAGCTTGCTGAAAATCTCCTCATTATGGGCAATCACTAAAAAGGCCTGCCCTTCCTGCCGCTTACGTTCGATAATATTGAGCACACTGCGCATGGATTTGAAATCCAGCCCGTTAAAAGGTTCGTCTAATACGACTAAATCCAAATCCAAAATAAGCGTACGCATGATATTCAGCCGCTGTTTTTGTCCGCCGCTCAGTGTGCCGATCTTCCGCTTGAGAAAGGCCGCCGTGAGCGGCTCGTCGAAAATCTTCTGTAAAGCGGCTAACAGATTTTTTTGGCTCAGCCCGGAGGATAGCGGCAGTCCGGTAAAGGTTTGGTAAACGGTACTTTGTAAATTGAGCGCTTCGTCGGCATGCTGAAACACTAATCCGGCTCTTTTACCCCAAATACGCTCCCGCCAGAATTTACGTGTGGTAGTTTCCGTAAAAGGGTGTCCGGCAATAGTCCCCCGAATGCGCTGCGGCCGTAATAATCCTAAAATACTTTTAACAAGCGTTGTCTTGCCCGTACCGCTGGGGGCTTTCAGATAAACCATTTCGCCGGGACGGATTTGCAGGTCGGCAGCCTGCCGCTCGCGGTAAAGGCGTAACCGACGGTCAAAGACATGCACATCTTTGCTCACATTCAAAACCGGACGCTGCTTTTTGGGCGGCCGTATGTTCAGCGGCTGCAGCTTGCCGAGCCAATCCAGATAGTCCTCAGTTGAAAAATCGCTCAAACGTGTATCTCCGTTGCCGTTGCGCTGCAATTCCTTAAAAAGGCAGTGCGGCAAAAAATCCTCGTGAGCCTGATACAAGCGGCTGATGATGGAATAGTCGTGCGTGATAAACAAGATGGTAAAAGGACGCTGCCCGTATTTGTCTAACAGCAGCTCCAAAAAGCGGTTGCGCAAAGCGTCGTCTAAACTGCCGGTTGGCTCGTCGAAGACATATAAGGTTTGCGCATGCGGCGGCATGAGATGCAGCTTTTTTAAGGCCATGGCCAGCAGGATGCGCTGTTTTTCCCCGCCGCTGGGCCGGTAGGGTTTGGGAAAGATATCTAATATGGCTTGAATATCTTCCATTTTAAATGACGGCCACAAACCGAATAAAATTTCTTCATCGCCGGAACTACTGCGTAAATCCCCTTCGTTCAATTGCGCGCGGATGGGCAACATGGGATTCAAATGTGAGGAAGGTTCCTGAAATACGAAAAAACCTTCTTTGCGTACGGCGCGTAAAAAAGACGTATGCAGATACGCTTCGTACGGTCTGTCGTTTAAACGCACTTGTAAATCGCGGCCGGCCAGCAAACCGAACAGCGCTTTGGAAATCAGCGTTTTGCCGATGCCGGATTCGCCGAATAAAAAATTAATTTTTCCTGTATGCAGGGGAAAATCCTGAATTTGTACCAGTTGGCGCCGTATGTCGGTGATATCGACGGAAAAGTTAAGCGTTTTCACAGGCGGTGCCTCCGGGCATATCCGTTTCCGATTTTGTACAAACTCCACAGTAAAAATACAATTAAAAAAGCCACGCTGACGCCCTGCAAATGTTCAAAAAATAGATTTGTAAAATAAGACGGATGCGTCAGCGAATAACCGATGGCCAGAATATCCTGTTTGCTGTCTATCTTAGCCAGCAAGCTGCCCAGTGTAACGGGCAGATTAACCGAGCTGACTTCTGTGGATAATCCTACGGAAATGATGAAATCCACGCTGCATTGCAGGAAGATGCTCATGCCGAACACGGCAATCAGCTTATTGATGATATGCAGGCGGCTGTTTTGCCAGAGAATATCCACGTGGATGATTTTCCGGCGGGGGATGCCGCAAACGCGCATGGCGTCATAAAAATCCAGCCGTTTAAAATAGGTGATACGTTCTTCCAGCAAATCGACCATTTCCGCAAAGATAAATATGGCAATGACCGTAGCCATCAGCAGAAGAATCAGCCATGTTCCGCTAAGGTTGCCCTGCACCAGAAAAACGGTTAGGCCCACATAGCCAAGGAGTATGCCAATCAACTGCGGCACGGAACGCACCAGATTTAAAACGAAACGCAGAGCCGTATGCAGGCCGCGCCAGGGACCGTCGGCGCTGGCCAGCAGCATGTAACTGAATGCCCAGCCGGCCAGCAGGCTAAACAAACTGACAAGTCCGGCCACAAACAGCGTGTGTCCCAGCGCCGAAAAAAGTAAATTGAGCGCCGGCCGGTTTAGGAAGAGCATATCCCATACGGCTACAACCAACAACACCAGTACGGCGACGAGTGTCCACCATTTATCTTTTTGGCGGTAGATGTTTGTGAGTTGCTGTTTCATTGTTTTTTTCAGTTATCAGCTGTCAGCGGTCAGCTATCAGCTTTTAGTGAGTCCTGTTTTTCTGTTTACTGTTTTCTGATTTATAAACTACAACCGAGCTCTTCAAAAACACAACCTATTCTAAAAAAAGCCTATCGCTGTCTTTTCGAATGAGCATGTGCAGTGAGCGAGAAATTTTTCCCATTCAACGTCAAAGATTTCTCACCCCGATGAATCGGGATCGCCACGAAGGTGGTCCCGATGGGAAAATGACAATATTTAGTTTTTGGGCTGGACTCATTTTTTCTGTTTTTTCTTTCCTCTTTCCTAAAACTTATTACTTGAAACCTTTGAAAAAAACCATCTGTGCACAAGTCATATATGTTCCATTTTAATTAATGGTATGTAAACGCATAAAAAACAGTCGTTCTAAATTCAAGTTATTTTTAAAGTTATGCTCCTCACCCTTCGGCTTCCCTCTCCCAAACTTGGGAGAGGGGACGGCCACAAAAGTGGCGGCTTTCGCCAGGGAGAGGGTAAACAAAACTTAATTTTTCAATGGTTTCTACTTATTACTTAGCCTATTTTCTCTTTCCTGATTACTAATTTCCGGCTGAATTCCCAGTTCCTAATTCCCAATTTTGAAACTCAACACTTACTTACTTAAAACTTAATCCTTACTGATTGATTACCTCTTCCGCCTTTTCCCGCAGAATGTCGCTGATAATTTCGGTAATTTTGACTAAATAAAAAATGCCGGCCATTATCAGAATAACCTCGGCGTAGTTTTTGTATAAGAGCTGTTTCAGCAATTCGTAACTCAGGTGCTCGTGAATGTTTAAGGCCATCTCGATAATCATCAATCCGCTAATTAAAAATGAAGCCTGTTCTTTTAGGGAACCGAGATACTGAAAAGCGGCGTTTTGGTAGATATGCTGCAGCACATGGCCCTGGAAATTTTTTACCGGTTTTAAAATAGCCCGCCAATGAACGCCGTCTGGCGCATTAAAGCGGTACGACTGGCGCAGATTTTTCACCAGCGCCGTTTCCACGTAGCCCTTACGGCTTTCGCTGATCATTAAAGTAAAAAATTTATTGGCGTAATGGATTAGCAAACCGTTGGAAATGACGCCCAATACAATCATAAAAACGTCGGAACTGGTGTTGAAATTACTTTTAAAAGAATAGGCGATAACATAGGCCGGTGCGAATAAAATCAGATAGAAAAGACCTTTAATCAGAACTTTTCCGGTCAGGGCAATGATGTACCAGACAAAGGTGAGGCGTTCGCGCGTATTCCGCAGTAACGGTTTGTTCTTAAAAAGTTCAACGAGCCGCTGCAGGTAAGGCGCCCGGCGCTGCCTGTAGAGCACAAAACGCCATACAGCCAAACTTTGTACGCCGTAATAGGTTAGCAGCATCACTAATACATAAATGATAATGAAACGCAGGTACATGGTTAACAGCTTTAGCAGACGCGAGCCATTCAAGGGCGCTAAGAGAGCTTTGTGACCAGTAAGCTGCTCAGCCTGTTTTTGGCGGTAATCGCGCAGCGTTTGCAATAAGGCCGCGTTGCCTGCCTGTTGGTTGGGCTCAAACATGTCCAGCGCATCGTGCAGCAATGCCCGGTCGAAGGCGTTGTCCCAGTCCAGCCCTTCGATTTGCAGAATTTCCTGTAATTGCGGCGGCGTTTTGGTCTTGGACGATTGACGTCCTTGCAGCGCCAGCGCAAAGAGGACGCCTAAGATAACCGTAACCAGCGCGACGCTGACCATATGTGTTTTGAGGATCCGGTTCATATTTATGTTTATGATTCTCTCTTTAGCTTAGCAAAATTTTATTCGTTTTGTCGTTTGCTCAGCAAATTATCATTTTATTTTCACTAGTTAGCCCTCTCCTCCAGCCCCTCTCCCAAGTTTGGGAGAGAGAAATTGAAGGGGTGAGGGATCAACATTATTCACTTTATAATTTATTTTTGTTGAGTAAAGATATTAATCATTTCTGTTCTACATCCGTTTACTTTTCCTTGCTGGACTCGATGATAATTTGCCCTTTTTCATAACGCGCCCGCCAGCCGCTGCCGATTAAATCGCCCTGCACATCGCGCAGCAGAATTTCCGTGCTGCGCTTTAAACCGGCGGCGGATTCCGACGGCTGCAGGCGGAAGATCAGCTTGCGCCTGCCCGCTTCATTCTGCCATCGAGGCACAGGGCGCGCGGCGTAACCTTTGCCTTCAAAATAGGAAAACAGGACGCCGTATTTCCTGTTGGCCGCCATAAAACGGTTTTCAATGCGCTGACGCAGCCTGGCCTCCGGTAAGGAACTTTTAATGACCGGCAGGACCGCCGTTTTTCGACAGTACCGGGCGGCCGAGGCGGACAGCCAGCCGTAAACGGATTTATCCGGAATTAAACGTACATAGTAATAGCCCTTTGTTTTGAAAATTAAATGCAGTAGTTGTTCTTTTCCCAATTTACGAATGGTGCGCAGTCCGGGCGTCCACGGTGCGAATAAACGGATGTTCTTTTTGAGAATGCGGACAGTGTCGTTTAACACCGTGCAGCGCCGGTAGCGTTTTACCAGTCCGGCGAAATTCCGGTTGACTATTTGCCGGTCGGCGTTCTGCAGCAGATAAAAATATTGACCGTTGATTTTTCCTTTGAGCGCCAGGGTGATTTCATCGCCCAACAGGGCCTGCGGCTCGATAATTTGCAACGGCGCAAAGGAACCGAGGGCGGCTTTTTGTTCGCTTGTTAGCGTTTGCTGGAATTGATTGAAAATGGTTAAGGCCTGCGGGCGTTCAATAATCAGAAAATCGGCTGTGGATGGCTGAGCGGCAAAAAGAGAGGCGCTTAATAAAAATTCAAATAGTAGTAGTAACATTATCTTTTCCATGAAAGTTGCTGCTGTTGTTACCAGATTGCACGCTTGCAGGTAAATGAAATTGAATCAAATGATTTCCATTGTTACGGAAATACATAATATTGTTAATAGAAGAAAACAACGGTTTAACTATTCAAAGCCGTAATTACGAGGCTATTAAATCGGCATGTACGGCATTCTCTGGCTTAATCGCTAATACTTCAGTCATTTTATTACGCAGCGATTCTTTTGACCCGATATGATAAAAATGGGCGAATTCCCTCATGACCAGTCCGTTCCAATCATTCTCAAGATGCGTATTGACGCGATACCTGTTTTCTTTCCACATGGAAAGCGCAAAACCGCAGGATAAAGAAAGTGTTTTCACGGCCAGTTTTTTGGCGTCCGATTCTGACCAGCTATTATAGTAATCCGTATTCCGGCCAATGTAAGGAGGATCCAAATAGACAAAATCATCCGCTTCGCACTTAGTCAGTGTTTCCCGCCAATCTGCTACTGAAAATATCCAGTCATGGTCTTTAATAATTTTGCGGATATTCCCGATTTGGTTGCTGATTTTTGTGATATACGCTTTGCGAAAGCGCTCAGGCTTGTGGTTAAAAGGCACATTAAATTGGCCGGCGCTGTTGAAACGCATCAATCCGTTAAAAAAGGCTCTGTTTAAAAAAAGAAATTTAAGAGAATCGAATCCATTCTGGTTAAATTCCATGCGCATCTCATAATAGAAATCTTTGCCCTTCTCAAAAAGTTTTACACCGTTTTCCTGCAAATATTCTTTAACAATTATTTCATCAATTATGCCGTTTTGAATATCCTGATAGAATTTAATAATATGTTTGTTGGAATCGGCGATGAGCGCTCTTTCCGGTTGAATATTAAATAATACGACTCCTGAGCCTAAAAACGGTTCGATCCATTTGCCCTTACCATCCCAGTTTATATTGTTGGCAATAAAATCAACTAATTTGGTTTTGATTCCCTGACATTTGATAGGAGGAACGAAAACTTTCTGAATATGTTTAGGTAAAAATGCGCCCATAATTTAATAGCCGTTTGTACACTATTGTTTTTTTAGAGAATAAAAAAAAAGATTACCATGTCAATAAAACTTTTAATAATTACGCCAGTATTTTTCAAATTCTTGCTGCGTTCTAAAAGGGCCTTCACCGTTTTTGAACGTTTTAATAGAATCGCTTTTTATAGAGCCGATGTTGGTTGTATTGCCGCTGCCGGCAGTTTTCCCGGCAATCCGATATTTTTCCTGAACAAAAAACTCAATATTTGTGAAAGGCGACTCTAAATTTGAAGCTTCAATGATTTGCCTGATTTCAACTTTGGCGCACGCAGGATTTCGTGTGTATAGAAAACCGATAATCCAATGTTGTATATATTGAGAATACGGAAATATGATACCCTTTTTGCCGTCCGGGTCTCTTAAGAACGACCGGTAGGAACAAAGCGTAAAGCCAAATTTCTTAACGCTTCCGTCGTTTTTGAACTGGCGGTAAGTTGATTTCACCTCGATGGCGATTTTATCGCAGGATGATTCATCTTTGTACAAAGTGAAATCAGGATATTGATTTTGTTTTGCTTTTTCTATTTTAAACCCGTTGCGCTTGGCAATGTCCCGTACAATGGGTTCGCAAAAAATTTCAAATAGTCCGGATAAAATTTTAGAATCATAGGATAGCGTGTAAACCCGTTGATCATTTACTAAAATACCGACCAATTGCCATTCTAATTGTTTGGGATATAATTTTTCTACGGAAGAATAAAATTCCTCTTGAAAATTCATAGTCCGGCTCCAAATTCAGAAAGTTGTTTCGCTTTATTTTTTCGCCTCGCGCCACTTTTCGATGGTGGAGAGCTGCGAGGCCACGCCGTACAGGTCGATGCTTTGCGCGTCAAACTGCGTGCGGAAATAGGCCAGCGACGGCAGGGAAAAGAGCCAGCCGCCCAAAGCCATATCCTGATCCAGTTCGTCGATGAACTGGGCGTAAGCCTGTTTGTCGCCCACTTCGCGCGTGGACATGAATCCGTAAATATAATCTAATAATTTGATGAAATTAGCCCGCTCCGGCGAGTCTTTGCTCAAATCGATACGGAAGAAATTTTTGCCGGCTTCAAAGGAACGCTGATTGATCATGCGGTTACCGCGCCCGTCGGAATCGGTAATCAGATGAATTTTGTGGCTGGCAAAATCCGGCTCGCGTAAAAACAGGTCGTACAGGTCGAATAAAAAATTGCTGCGATAGCCGGTAACCGGCACCAGCGCGGCGTCGTAGTTGCCCTTTCTGATTTCGAAATTTGGCACGGCGGTAACTTTTACTTTACCGTGGAACAGCGCCGGATCGTTTAAAATTTCGGCCAGTTCGCTCAGTTCTTCGCGGAAACCATAATTAAGGCAGGTTTGAATGCGCACCGTGTCCGGCAATACGGAAAGATCCGGCGTGGCATGTTCGCGCCGCGGCAGCACCACCTTCTCCTGCACATAATAGGAGGTGGATGGGAAGATGCTGTAATTGACGTAATCGTCGTAATTATCGTGATTGCCTTTGTAATCGGTGATATGACGCTGTTGTTCCGTGCCCACTTTAAAGAAGCGTTGCAATATTTTCTTTTGATCGATTAAATCGCGCAGCGCGCGGCGTTGTTCCAGCGACAGACGTTCCGTGTTAAACAGCAGGGCAAAAAAGACCGTGCTGATATTTGATTTGTAGAAAAATTCGCTGGTATCGCCTAGAATGGGAGACAGACTGCCGAAGGGCGTGGACAGCAGACAATTGATTTTGCCGTTTTTTAACTCGGTGGTGTAGGTGCTGTTGTCGATAAACGGGGCCAACTGCAAATTGGCGATTTGGGCGTTATCGGACGGATTCTTAAAAAAATAAAACACATCCTCTTCGCTGCCGGCGTACAGATAGGGTCCGGTGCCTTCGGTGTATTGCGGCGCGTTCAGCTCTGATGTGGCCGGCAGAATCTTAAACGACAGCACTTCTTTGATGTCGGCTTTGGTCCACTGGCGGTCGCCGCGGAACTGAAAACGGATTTCATTGTTTTCATCGGGACCGGAAAAGCGGAAACCGTCCACCGCCTGCGAAACTAAAATATAATCCGGCGACAAACTGCCCAGACGCTGGATGCGTTTTAACGTAAAGGATAAATCGCGCGCCGTAAAATAAACATCTTTTTTATTGGCTACGCTGATCTCGTCGCCGTCGCGCGTTACGGCAAAACTTTCGTGCCATTTTTTACGCGGTTTCAGCCGCACCGTAACCACATTGTTGGCTTCGATGCCAATCAGCTCGCCTAAGCCGTCTTCGTACGTAATGCCGCTGGCGTTGGCCGAAACGTTAAACAGGCCGTCAAACAGCACCTCGTCCAATTTATCGGCGATGGGTACCGAGTTGGGAATGTGTGGGTCAACCAACGGCTTTTGATGCGAAATATACGGAATAACAATTTTCCCTTGAAGGTTGGTTCTGAAAAAGAGAAAATAGGCAGCCGCGGCTATGACGATAACAGCCACACTGCCGATAATATATTTTTTCATGGTTGGTTCTCCTTTTTTTTAGCTGTCAGCTGTCTGTAATTCATTTTAATTTACCACAGAGGACACCACGAGCACTGAGATTTTTTTATTTTGTATCTTTTCTTATTTATTAACTCTTGGTCAGTGGTCTTTGGCCATAGGCCCTTAATGTAAAATTCAACATTCAAAAATCATAATTTAAAACGGCTTTTTATCGTAACCTGCTATTCAGGACGGAACGCATTCCGTCCCTACTTCCCTCTATGCAATAGATGGCAGTACCTGTTACTTAATATTTAATACTTAATATGAATGACCAGTTAAAAACGAGGACTCCCAAGCTGTTAAGAATATTCCT
>CAZIBE010000058.1:0-24793 GCA_964536685.1 uncultured Calditrichaceae bacterium
CCACGGAGTGATCCCTACGGGAAAGGAACCACTTCGTGGTGGGAAAATGACAGTGCGAGACCTTTTTAGAGTGAACTCAATAATTGTTAATTACAAAGTGTTTGACAAAGGCAGAGTAATCAGGACTTTAAAAATTTAAGGCGGAGTTGTACTCCGCTTTTTTTATCTAATTCTAACGGGAAATAAGTTGTTATGAGCGATGAAATTCAGATTGAACTAACTGAAAAAGTGTTGTTTAATGTGCTGCCGCTAAAGGATTTGGTCTTTTATCCGCATATGGTGGTGCCCTTGATTGTGGGACGTCCCATCTCCATTGCCGCCATCGAAAGAAGCATGGAAGAGGACAAGCTGATCTTTTTGGTTACGCAAAAAGAAGCCTCGCGGGATGAAATTACGGCGCGTGATTTATACCGCTTTGGCGTGGTAGGACGTATTCTTCAGGTCGTCAAGCTGCCCAGCGGACTGTTTAAAATTTTAGTAGAAGGAATCATCCGCGGCAAAGTGCTGCGTTACCGTAAACGGGCTGAACTGATTCAGGTTCAGGTGGAAGTGCTTTTTGACGAATTGAGGGAAACGGAAGAGTTGGATGCGCAAAAGCGCCATCTAACCAGCTTGTTCCGCCACTACGTTAAACTGAGCGATGAAATTCCCGAAGAAGTTTTATTCTCCATGAATCAGTTTGACGATCTGGAAAAAATAAGCGATTTTGTGGCTTCTTATTTAGATGTGCCCACGGGTACCAAACAGGAAATTCTGCGTAAATGGCGGCTATCCGACCGTCTTCATTATCTAACAAAAATTCTGGAAAAAGAAAACCGTGTATTGGGCATTAAAAGCGAGCTGAATGAAAAGGTTCAGGATCAAATGCTCAAATCGCAGCGTCATTTCTTTTTACAGGAGCAATTGCGCGTGATTCGTGAAGAATTAGGTGAAGAAGACGAAGCGCAGAGCGATATGCTCTTTTTAAAAAAGAAGCTGAAACAGGCGCAATTGCCGCAGGACATCCAAAAGAAAGCCGATGAAGAACTAAACCGTCTGCGGCGCATTCCGCCGCTTTCGCCGGAATACAATGTACTGCGCACATATCTGGAGTGGATAGCTTCTATGCCGTGGCAAACGCGCACCGAGGATCAGCACAACCTCAAAGCGGCCAAAACCATTTTAGATGAAGATCATTATGGACTGGACAAACCGAAAAAACGCATTTTAGAATACATCGCTGTTTTGCAGCGTGTGAACAAAATACAGGGTTCTATCCTGTGTCTTTCCGGTCCGCCGGGAGTGGGGAAGACCTCGTTGGGCAAATCCATTGCCCGGGCGCTGGGCCGCAAGTTTGTGCGCATCTCCTTAGGCGGCGTAAACGACGAAGCGGAAATCCGCGGCCACCGGCGCACGTACATCGGCGCGCTGCCGGGTAAGATCGTTCAGGGCATCAAAAAGGCGGGCACCATCAATCCGGTTTTTCTTTTAGATGAAGTGGATAAATTGGGTAACGACTATCGCGGCGATCCTTCGTCGGCTTTGTTGGAAGTGCTGGATCCCGAACAGAACTGCAATTTCATGGATCACTATCTGGAAGTGGAATACGATTTGTCCAATGTGCTGTTCATCGTTACGGCCAATAATCCCAACGCCGTTCCCGAAGCGCTGGCCGACCGCATGGAAATCATCGAACTGCCGGGTTACATCGATTACGAAAAACTGCAGATTGCTAAACGCCATTTAATTCCCAAACAGTTAAAGCTTAACGGTCTTTTGGAAGAGGAACTGCAAATAGATGATTCGGCTCTGCGGGAGATCATCATTAATTACACATTAGAAGCGGGTGTGCGTAATTTAGAGCGGGAAATCGGCAGTATTTGCCGGCAGGCGGTAATCGAATTGTCCAACGGCGGCCGCAAAAAGAGCATTAAGGTTAGCAAACGTAATCTTAAAAAATATTTGGGCGAGCCTAAGTTTTCATTAAGCAAATTACAAGCGCACAAAGAAATTGGCGTTGCCAACGGGCTGGCCTGGACGGCCTACGGGGGCGATCTGCTGCGCGTGGAAGTAAATCTGCTGCCGGGCAAAGACAAGCTGACGCTCACCGGTAAATTGGGGGAAGTGATGCAGGAATCGGCTATGATTGCTTTAGCTTATATTCGCTCGCGCTGCCGCAAATTCGGCATCAAATCCGATTTCATCAACAAATACGAAATCCATATCCATCTGCCGGAGGGCGCCGTGCCCAAAGACGGACCGTCGGCTGGCATTACTTTGACTACGGCGATTTTGTCTGCGTTAAAAAAGCAGGCCTTCCCCGGCAAATATGCCATGACCGGCGAAATCACCTTACGCGGCAATGTGTTGCCTGTGGGCGGACTCAATGAGAAACTTTTGGCCGCCAGACGGCATGGCATCAACAAGGTAATCATTCCTGAGGAAAACAAGAGCGATATCAGAGAGCTAAATAAAGACTTGCTGGAAGGGCTGGAACTGTTCTATGTGAAAAAATATGAGCAGGTGTACGATATAATTTTTGGCAAAAAAAAATCCGCATGAAGCGGATTTAAATTTTTATGAGAGGGAATTTACATAGCGCGTTAATTGGGATTTTTTATGCGCTGCGTTGTTCCTGTGCAGAATATTCTTTACCGCCAGACGATCCAGCAGTGACGCGGCTTTCTTTAAGGTCGGTTCTGCAGTCTCTTTGTTTTCAGCAGCGTACAGTTCCTTAGTTAACCGTTTCAGTCGCTTTTTGTAGGCGCGGTTGGCTAACCGGGCTTTTTCCGAAGTGCGAATACGCTTTATTGCTGATTTGTGATGAGCCATGAAAATCTTTCTCCTATGGTAAACCGTTTTCCATTCAAAAGTCAACAAATTTATGATTTGTAACAGAGGTTGTCAAATATTTATTGTTCTCTTGTTTTTTCGGTAATCAAGCAAGGCGTTCGCAACCGCTTGCGAAACCCGACAGGTTTCGTAAAGTTCAACAACGTCTAACACTCTTACGAAACCTCCAAGGCTCCACAGGATGACTTCGCAGGGTGATAAACGATGTAACTTTGAACAAATCCTTCCGTAGTAACGGATAGTACATTCGGAATTTCGACTTTTGGCCACATCTTTTATTTATTTTTTATTTATTAAAATATTCAGGTAACGGAGGAATTTATCATGCTACGTATTTTGTGGTTGTTTCTGCTTATTCCGCTGTTTTTATTAGCCGCTAATAATCAGGGTTACTATCGCTATCCTGCTGTACACGAAAACCTCATCGTCTTTACAGCAGAGGGCGATTTGTGGACTGTTTCCATTAACGGCGGAACGGCCCAACGATTAACCACTGATCACGGAGTGGAATCTCATGCCGCTATTTCACCGGACGGCAAGTGGCTTGCCTTTTCCGCCCAATACGAAGGCCCCGCCGAAGTGTATGTAATGCCCATGGAAGGGGGTATTCCCCGGCGGCTGACGTTTGACGGACACCGCGCCACTGTGGTCGGCTGGGCGGCGGAGGGTAAAGTGCTGTTCAGCACGTCGCGCTATTCCACTTTGCCCAACAGACAGTTAGTTACGGTTGATTTGAATACGCGGCAAAAAGAAGTCATTCCCTTAAGTCAGGCCGATGAGGGCGTTTTCGGGCCGAAAGGAAAAACTCTGTTTTTTACCAGATTGCCGTTTCAGGGCAGCCATACCAAACGCTACAAGGGCGGTACTGCCCAAAATTTGTGGAAATTTACCATGGGCAGTCCGGAAGCCGTTCCCCTGACCAGCGATTATCCCGGTACCAGTAAAAATCCCATGTTCTGGCAGGAGCGCGTCTATTTTCTCAGCGACCGCGACAACACCATGAATATCTGGTCGATGAAAGAAGACGGCTCGGATTTAAAACAGCACACCTTTCATCGGGGATTGGATATGGGCAGCGCTTCTCTGAGCAATGGCCGCATCGTCTATCAGTTATTGGCCGATTTGTATGTGTACAACATCGCCGCCGATGAAGACCGCAGGCTGGATATTAGTTTGACTTCCGATTTTGATCAAATGCACGAAAAATGGGTAAAGAAGCCCATGAAATATTTAACCGCCATGCATATTTCGCCGGATGGTTCCACGGTAGCTTTAACGGCCAGAGGCCAGGTGTTTGTAGCGCCGGCCGAAGGCGGCCGATTGATTCGCGCCACACGCAGGGAAGGCGTGCGCTACCGGCAGGCGCGTTTTATGCCGGACGGCAAAACATTACTGGCGTTATCCGATGAAAGCGGCGAATTTGAGTTCCATCGTCTGCCGGCTAACGGCATCGGCCCGGAAGAAACGCTGACGCACGACGCCGATGTACTGCGTTATCAGGGGATGCCGGCGCCGGATGGTAAAAAGTTCGCTTTTACTGATAAAAATTACCGGCTGTGGATTTACGATTTCAGCAAGCATAAAGCCAAAATCATAGCCACTTCCCAAATAGAAAATTTCTACCATCTAAGCTGGTCCCCGGACAGCCGCTGGCTGGCTTTTCTGAGTCTGGCTGATAATCAATTCGCCCAAATTAAAATTTATGACAGTAAAACGGGTAAATTCCATACGGTTACCGCTGATCGCGTAAACAGTTACCATCCGGTTTGGAGCGCCGACGGCAAATGGCTGTACTTTTTATCGCAGCGCCATCTGCAAACGCTGGTGCCCAGTCCCTGGGGCGATTATCAGCCGGAGCCGTTTTTGGATAAGATTACCAAAATTTACATGGTCGCCCTGACGCCCGGATTGCGCTCGCCTTTTTTGCCGGACGATGAACTGACGCGCGTTAAAAAACAAAAAGAGAACGATAAGAAAGACGCCAAAGATAAAAAATCCAAAAATGAGGTCGTAACGGTAACCATTGATTTTAAGGGATTGCAAGAACGCGTGATGCCGGTGCCTTTACCGGCCGCGAATTATTCCGAATTAGCCGTCAATAAAGATTATCTGTTCTGGTTGGAAATCAACCGTACGGCGAAAAACAAGCGCATACTGAAAGCGTTAAAAATCAAAAGCAAAGACATTGAAGCTAAAAAACTTATAGATGACGTCCGCGGATTCGAGCTGTCTGCCGACGGTAAAAAGATTCTGGTACGGCAAAAGGATAATCTGTTTGTTATCGATGCCAAAGATACGCCGCCGGCAAAAATCGCTAAAAGCAAAGTAGATCTAAAAGGCTGGACTTATTCATTACAACCCAGAGAAGAGTGGCGCCAAATGTTAGTGGACGCCTGGCGTATGGAACGCGACTATTTTTACGATCCACACTTACACGGTGTGAAGTACAAAAAGGTTTTGAATAAATATCTGCCATATGTCAAACGCGTAACCGACCGCGACGAGTTGGATGATTTAATCGGCCAGATGGTCGGAGAACTCTCGGCGCTGCACACTTTTGTGGTGGGAGGCGATAAACGACGCAATGAGAATAAAATCAATCAGGGCTTTTTAGGCGCCGTGCTGGAACGCGATGTGCAGAACAAAGGGTACCGTATTCGGCATATTTTTCGCTCGGATCCCAATTTCCCGGAACGCCTGGCTCCGCTGGCCAAACCGGATATCGCCATCCCCGAGGGCGATGTGATCCGGGCGATCAACGGCATTCCGGTTTTATCCGTAGACGACATTTCCGTATTATTGAAGAATCAGGCCGGCAAACAGGTACTGCTGGCGCTGTTCTCGGTAAAAGATAAGAAGCCCTATAATAAACTGGTTACGCCTGTCGGCGCCCGCAAAGAAAGCGATTTGCGCTACAGCGAGTGGGAATATACGCGCCGTTTACAGGTGGAAAATGAAGGACGCGGTGAATTAGGCTATGTGCATTTGCGGGCCATGGGCGGGGGCAATTACCGGGAATGGCTGGAAAATTTTTATCCGGTTTACAACCGCAAAGGCCTGATTATTGATGTGCGCCATAACCGCGGCGGCAATATCGACAGTTGGATATTAGAAAAGCTGTTGCGGAAAATCTGGTTTTACTGGAAACCGCGCGTGGGGAAACCCATCTGGAATATGCAATATGCCTTCCCCGGCCACATGGTGGTGCTGTGCGATGAATTTACCGCCTCGGACGGCGAGGCGTTTTCGGAAGGATTTCGCCGGCTTGGTTTGGGAAAAGTAATCGGCACGCGCACCTGGGGCGGTGAAATATGGCTGTCCTTCAGTAACCGCTTAGTGGATAGGGGCGTCGCATCGGCTGCCGAAACCGGCGTTTACGGCCCGGAAGGAAAATGGCTGATCGAGGGGCACGGCGTTGAGCCGGACAGCGTGGTGGATAATTTGCCTCATGCTACTTTTAAAGGACAGGACGCCCAGTTGCAAGCGGCCATCAAATATTTGCAGGAAAAGATCGCCAAAGAGCCGGTAGAAATTCCGCCGGCGCCGGCCTATCCGGATAAAACGGGGAAGGTGCGTTAAATTATTTTCGACCTTTATCTTAATAGCAAGGCAATTTAACGAACCTATCTTGAGGAAAGAATTCTTCTCTCTTACTCTTGCTCTTTATCGTAATCGCATTTTTATCCATTCCAGAGTAAGAGTGAGAGTGAGGGGAAGAAGAAAAAGAAAAGGATCGGAAAAGATTTAAGATTGCCTGTTATATTAATATTTCTCATATTTCCTCTTATACGTCTTATATAGCTCCGGGGAAATATCCATGGAATCTTTCTTCCAATTATCCGAAAATCAAAGTGACGTCAAAACGGAAATCATTGCCGGCGTTACCACATTTCTTTCGGCCATGTATATTATTGTAGTGAATCCGTCGATTTTAAAGGCCGCCGGAATGCCCTTCAGCGGCGTGCTGACGGCCACGGTGCTGGTCAGCGCCTTCAGCAGCATCGCTATGGGGTTGTATGCCAAAAACCCTATTCTGGTGGCGCCCGGCATGGGATTAAATGCTTTTTTTGCCTATTCGGTGGTGCTGGGGTTAAACGTTCCCTGGACGGTGGCTTTAGGCGCTGTCTTCTGGTCGGGAGTGGTGTTTTTATTGCTGTCGGTGTTCAATGTGCGCGCATACATTGTGCAGGCCATTCCCCGGCAAATTCGCTATGGCATTGCCGCCGGCATCGGTTTGTTAATCACCTTAATCGGATTTATTAACGCCGGATTTGTGGTGCAATCTTCGGCAACGGTAATTGGCCGCGGCGCTTTAAATCCGGCTACGCTAACCTTTTTGGCCGGACTGTTATTTACCGCCGTGTTAATCAGCTATCGCGTAAAGGGGGCGCTGATCATCGGCATTGGCGTGACGACTGTTTTAGCCGCCGGCATTGGCCGCTTGTGGGGCGCTACGCCGGTTGTGAACTGGCAGGGCGCCTGGGACTGGCCCGATTTTAGCCTGATTCTGGCGGCTGATATTTGGGGCTCGTTAAAGCTCAGTCTGTTTGGCGTTATCTTTGCTTTTTTGTTTACGGATATGTTTGACAGTTTGTCCACCTTTGTGGGCGTGGCCGAGGCCGGCGATATAAAAGACGCGGACGGCGAACCGCGCAATATTAAGGAATCGTTGATTGTAGATGCTATGGCCACCTTGTTTTCCGGTTTATTCGGAAGCAGTCCGGGCACCAGTTACATCGAATCGGCCACCGGAATCGAGGAAGGCGGGCGCACCGGCCTGACCGCTGTGGTTAGCGGATTGTTGTTTCTGCCCTTTTTGTTTTTCTCGCCGTTGCTTGCCATTGTGCCGGCTATTGCCACGGCGCCGGCGCTGGTGTTAGTGGGCGTGTTTATGATGCGGCCGGTGGTGCAGATTAACTGGCAGAAATTCGAAGACGCCATTCCGGCCTTTTTAGCCATGATCCTGATTCCCTTGACCTATTCTATTACGCAAGGGATCATCTGGGGCTTCTTAAGCTGGACAATAATCAAAATATTCCGCCGCCGCTGGAATGATTTAAGCGTAACATTGTTGCTCATCGATGCCTTCTGTATTGTGGCCCTAATCGTTTAAGGAAATGAAATGAATATTCCCGTCAAATATTTGATGATTGTTTCGCTAACCGGTTTTGCATTGAGTTTGCTGATTCATTTTTTAACCTGGGCAAATTGGTATTTAATTTCCAATTTTACGGTACTACTGTTTACCGCCGGCGTTCTGATTGTCTGGTTGCAGTCCGGCCATACAGTCAAAGAGATTGAACCGGATGAAACGCATTCCAATTCATGGTCGCGCATGTTTGCTCTATGCCCGATCTGGCTCAAATATGTAACCTTTTTTCTGATTATTTACGGCGTGCTTAATTTTATTCTCTCGGCAGAATTCCACAACGGCAACCGCTGGATAGATTTGCAGGTTTCACGTAATAAAATCCGCGGCGTCTCCGGTATTTGGATGGCCTTTTACGCCGTCGGTTTTATGGTGGGATATGTAAAAAATAAGCTAACGCAGAGGTCGAAAAGCGCAGAGAGAGAAAAAAAAGATTAGTGGTCTGGTACATTAAATTACCATAGAGAACACAGAGTGCACAGAGGGAAAAAGAAAAAGATTCTCCGTGTTCTCTGTGCCCTCAGTAGTAAAAAAGATTAGAGGAAAAATGGCAAGAACAGAAAATGATCCTCTGACAGAAAAGGTAATTGGCCTGGCTATTGAAGTACACAAGGAATTAGGACCGGGCCTATTGGAATCCACTTACAAACAATGTCTGGCTTATGAACTGAGCAAAGCGGCCGTTACGTTTAACCTGGAGAAAGACTTACCAGTGCGGTTTAAAGAGGTTAAAATCGACTGCGGCTACAGAATCGATCTTTTAGAAGAGAATAAACTGATTTTGGAATTGAAAAGCGTTGACAGACTAAAACCAATTCATGAAGCGCAGATATTAACCTATATGAAATTGTCCGGCATCAAAACCGGCCTGCTGATTAATTTTAACGAACGTCTTCTGAAAAACGGAATTAATAGGTTTGTCCTTTAATCTGTTGTTGAGTTATTTATATTACCGCAGAGAACATTGAGTACACAGAGAAAAAAAATAAGATTTAAAAAATGCTCAGTGCTCTCTATGTACTCTGTGGTGAAAACATAGGAAAACGGCAAATGTCCGATCTGATAGTTACCTTAATCCAGGCGCCGCTGGCCTGGCAGCAACCGGAAAAGAACCGGCGCTATTTCGAAGCGAAGATTCGCGCCCTCAGCGAACCGACGCATCTTATCGTGCTGCCGGAAATGTTTACCACCGGTTTTACCATGCAGGCCGCCGAGCTTGCCGAGCCGCCGGACGGCGCCACTCTGCGCTGGATGCGGGAAATGGCTCACCTGAAAAACTGCGCCATTACCGGCAGCCTGATTATAGAAGAAGATGGTAAGTTTTACAACCGCTTGTACTGGGCGCAATCAAACGGTATGATGCTGCACTATGATAAACGCCATTTGTTTCGTATGGTCGGTGAAGACTCCGTTTATACGGCCGGCAAGCAGCCGCTAACCGTGGAAGTAAACGGCTGGCGCATCCGACCGCTTATTTGTTATGATTTGCGCTTTCCGGTGTGGGCGCGTAATGTAGATCTGGACTATGACGTCCTGATTTACATTGCCAATTGGCCCGAGCGGCGGATAACGCACTGGCGGCTTTTACTGCAGGCCCGGGCTGTCGAAAATCAGGGGTATGTGGTAGGTGTGAACCGTATCGGCAAAGACGGCAATGGTGTTAATCACACGGGCGATTCGCTGGCGGCGGATGCCTTAGGTAACATTCTGTGCGATTTGCATAACCGCGAGGGCGTGGAAACCGTAAGGCTCTCGCGGCAGGCGCTGGAATATTTTCGTGATAAATTCCCGGCATGGAAAGACGCCGACCGTTTTAAAATAGAAACATGAACTTTATTCAGTGAGCGAACGAGTACGTATTCATATACAGCGGTAAGTATTGGGAATTAGGAACTGGGAATCCAAAGGACTAAATTTGATGCAACTCATCATTTATAGGTTAGGCAAGAAAATTTAAAACAAATTTCCTTACCACTTAACACTTAACACTTAATACTTACTTAACCGTTTAACCTCACTTATGCCACTGCACGCCAATCACCGCGTAGGTGCTTTCCAGCAAATTATCGGTAGCCGGCAGATTATCCTTCAGCCAGCCGGTTTTCAGAAACAGTTCCCAGTTGCGCCGCACATCAAAGGCCACCTTGCCGTACAGCCAGTTTTCCAAATCGGCAGGAGCGTACAAAAGGGAAGGGGGCAGTTCCCGTGGAAAGGATGAAATATGCTGGTAACGACCATACAAAAAGGCCGACCAGCGTTTGTGAAACACGTTGCCCAAAACCAGCTCTCCGCCCCATTCATTGGCAGGCTTTTTAGTAAGCAAAGAATAATGGTACAGATAAAACAGCGATCCCTGGAAAACAAATCTTTTGCGGTAAGACCATCCCGCATAGGGCCCGCATCGCCAACCGCGGTTGATGCGCCGTTCGCTGGCGTCGTAACGCGGACGAACCGTAAAGTATTCCGTTAGCAGCCGAAAGGATATGCGGACAGCGCTCATCTGCCGGCTTTGTCCCGTGTTAAACTGAACGGCATTTACCTGAGTGCCCGGTCTGGTCTGGTTTTGCCGCGACCAGTAATTCAGCGCGGCGAACCATCGCCGCCCCTTCCCGGCCGGCCGCGAAAAAGACAAACCGCCAAGCAATAGATCAAAAGAGATATTCTGGGATTGGCTCAGCGAATAAAAGAACTTTTTATTAGTCAAGTGCACCAACCAGCGTCCTTGCCGGGTGTTTCGCTCAAGGCTTAGGGAACCGCTGATTTTAAAGGCTGAGGTGGCGTCTGAGCCGGAGCCGAAAAATTCAGGCGAAATGCGTCCCTGCAAACGAATGAAATAATTTTTTAGCGCTTGCCGTGTTTTTAATGAAAAACCGCAGCGCGTGAGCGTTTGTTTGCCGCCTCGTTCCGCGGATTGCCAGCCCGTGGCGGCGCTTACTTTTAACTGTGTTTTTGCCGGCAAAAGGGACAAGGGGCAAACCAAAAGCAGCAGTAAAACAAGCCTCCGTATTAGCATGCCGGCACGCCAGAACCGCTTTGATTCCGCTCTGCCGCTCATCGCCGTTCCAGTTTTTGCCGAATCATGTGTTTTAAAGACTCCAGCGCCCGTTCGGTAAAATCGATTTTTTTCAGTATTTGGCGGTATCCTGCCAAGGAATCCGCCGCCGCTTCCTGACCTGTCCCGGCGGGGGATGCGCTTAACACTTGCTGTTGCAGTTGCGTCAGCCAGTAATTAAAAACCTGTTGCCGAGCCGTGCCGTAGCGCCCGGCATCCATTCCGGCGTAGTCTTCACCCATCGCCTCTGTGGCAGAATGAGTAAGCGCTTCCGGGGCGATAACCGGTCCCTCTGCGATGTCATCCAAAAAATCTTCGGTTTTACTTTGCAGGGCGGCCGTCTCTTCGATTTCCTCTTTCTTTTTTGCCAACACCTGCAGCCGCTGGTTTACTTCGCTCAGGGCGCCCTGCAGATAGTTGTTCATAATGGCTTGTTCCAGGCTGTCGCGTGCCGCGGCTAAGTCAATCGCCTTAATTTTTAAAGGACTGTAACTCAGTTTGCGCAGTTCCGGCGAGGCCTCCATCAACCGGATGCTCAATTTATACAGCTCGCGGTTGATTTGCTGTCGGTCGGCGGCAGATTTTACCCGGCGCAAGTTAATCTTTAACGAATCCATGCGTTCGGTGATGCGCCGGTACATTTTAGTGTGCAGGGCTGCCAGTTCATTCTGCAACTCTTTAAGCTGCTTTTGCAGGATTATTTTTTTTTGGGATTGACGAAACACGCCGGCCACTTGTCGTTTTAATTTGCCGCTGTTGGGATCGACGGCCCGCAGGCTGTCGGTTATCGGCCGGTTCTGTTTAATGAGGTTTTCCAAAGAGTCGATTTGCCCCACTAACAGCCTGCGTTGGAATTCCTTGCGGCTCAGTTGCCGCCCGAGCTGTTCGATGCTTTGGCCCCACGCCGTTTGCAGGGTAAACAGTAACAGATAAAATAGTATACGCTTCATTTTAATAATCCGAATTTTTCCAGTTTGTAATACAGGGCGCTGGTGCGGATGCCCAACAATTTAGCGGCGCGATTTTTAACGCCTCCGGCTTTGTCCATGGCCTCAATGAGCAATGTTTTTTCGAAATTGTACAGCGCTTCATTTAAACTGCCGTGTTGCGCCGTGTACTTAAAATGGCTGCCCGGCGGTTGCAAATGCGCAGCAATGACGCCGGCCGAAATAACCTCCTGCGGCGCAATCACCGCTAAGCGTTCCACAAAATTCTCCAACTCGCGGATATTGCCCGGCCAGGGATAGGCCTGCAGCAGCTTCATGCCGGCCGCGTCGATGCGCTTGGAACTGTTTAGTTTTTTTAGAAAATGCTCCGCTAACAGGGGAATATCTTCGCGGCGTTCGCGCAGAGCCGGCAGGGGAATGGGAATGACGTTAAGCCGGTAGTACAAATCTTCCCGGAAGCGCTCCCGGGCGATGAGCTCGCGCAGGTCGCGGTTGGTGGCGGCGATGATGCGCACATCCGCGCGCAGCGTTTGCTCCCCGCCCACACGCTCGAACTCCTTTTCCTGCAGCACACGCAATAGTTTTACCTGTGTGGCCGCCGACAGATCGCCCACTTCATCCAAAAACAGCGTGCCGGCTTCGGCCAGCTCGAAACGCCCTTTTTTTTGCCGGATAGCGCCGGTGAAGGCGCCTTTTTCGTGGCCGAACAGTTCGCTTTCCAGCAAATTCTCGTTCAGCGCCGCGCAGTTCAATCGTACAAAGGGTTTTTCGCTGCGCTTGCTCTTGCGATGGATGGCGCGCGCTACCAGTTCCTTGCCGGTGCCGCTTTCGCCGGAGATGAGTACGGCGCTCTCCTGCACAGCGACGCGATCGATTAAGCGAAAAACCTCCTGCATCACAACGGAACGCCCGACCATCTGTTCGTATTCCTGAGATAATTCTTCTTCCAGATAGCGGTTGTGCTCCTGCAGGCGATCGAGTAGTTTTTCCTGTGCGACGGATTGGATGATTTTAGCCACGCGCACACGCAATTCGTCCGGGGAAAAGGGCTTGGTTAAAAAATCGGCTGCGCCCAGACGCATGGCTTTAACGGCGTCCTGTACCGTGCCGTAAGCGGATATCATCAGTACGGCCATCAGCGGCTGGCGCTGTTTGATTTCTTCTAACAACTGTAAACCGTCCATCGGCTCCATGCGCAAATCGCTGATCACCAAATCGGCGGGATGTTCATTTAAATAATTCAAAGCCGCCGGGGCGTCGGCAAAGGCCTGTACGCGGTAACCTTCGCGCTGCAGCGATTCGCTGATGCCCAGACGCATGGTGTCGTTGTCTTCTACGATGCAGATGGTGTGGCTGTTTATGTTCATACGGGGATCTGTACGCGGAACGTACAGCCTTTTGTTTGATGATTGAGCACGGAAATCATGGCGTCGTTTTCTATGCACAGCTTCCGGCAGATAGCCAGCCCCAATCCGGTGCCTTCTTTACGCGTGGTAAAGAAGGGTTCGAAAATCCGTTCCGTATCTTCCGGCGGAATGCCCGGCCCGTCGTCGCTAACGTCAATATGCACCGCGCCGTTTTGTTCATAGGACCGGATGGTTACGGAACCGCTATCGGAGACGGCCTGTAAACTGTTGGCCACTAAGTTATCCATAATTTGGCGCAAATGGCGCACATCGAAACGTAGCTGCTTTACGCCGATTTCAGCCTGCCAATACACGCGTTTATTGTTCAATTCCTGTTCAAAGGAAGATTTAACCTGTTCCAGAACAGCGGTTAGATCCACCGGTTCCGGATGCGCCTCTGCGGGACGGCTGAAATTTAAAAAGGCGCTGATTTGCCCTTTCAGTCCCTGTATTTCATTTACGATTTTTTGCATGTATTCGTAATTGGCGTCCTCTTTAGAGAGACGCTCTTTGACCAGTCCGGCCAACAATTCGATGCCGCCCAGAGGATTGCGCAGCTCGTGGGCAATCTGGGCCAGCATCTGTTCCTTCTCATCCTGTTTGATAGCCAGATCGCGCTGCATTTTGATCAGGGCGTCGCTCAGGATGGCTAACTCGCCATGCACATCCTCAGGCGCCGGCAGATCAAATTTGCCCTGCCCGATTTGCGCGCTGTAATCCACTAAGCGGTCAACCGGCGCGGCGATGGCCCGCGCCAGCCGCCAGGCGGCCGCCATCACTAACAGCATGCCCAGCACAGCGATTCCTAAAAACCAGCCGGCCAGCGTGTTTAATCGGGCCAAACGCTGCGCCTGTTCGCGCATGCCCAAATAATAGTTGTTGTTTAAACGGCGGTAAGCCCACAGGTACCAGCTGCCGTCTTCTGTTTGAAAGGGAACGGAGGTGACGCTCTGGCCGACGGATAGCCGGCGCAGCTGCAAAAGATTGATTTGCACGCCGGCCGCGGCGTTGACCATGGCATCTGTTCCGGCGAGAGCGCCGGTCAGCACCGCACCGCTGGAATCGAACAGAAACATCTCTGCAAGCTGCATGTTCCCGGCAAGCTGACACAGGCGTTCCTGATAAAACAGGCGGGCCATGTTATGGGGCGCCGGTTCGATGTAGTCCAGAAAACGCAAATCCAGATCGTTAGCGGCCAGCGCGCTGAGTAAGTTGATTTGTTCGTTTAATTGCGCCATATAAATATTTTTCACAAACACATAGGCCACACGGGCGGTGACGGACACCAAAACAATGGAGATAGCGCTGAAGATAAGGATAATTTTGGTTTTGAGTTTCATTATTTAAGAGCCGTCCTTTTTCACTATTTCAAAAATATTAGAGCGGCAGACTCCGTCCGGCAGAGCGTATTTCAGTTTTTTGTCCGTATACAATTTTAAATGAATTGCATACGTCCCCGGCTTTTGCATGTAATCCCAGTCCGTAGTCAAAAACATGACCGGGATGCTGCCGCCCGGAGCACAATCTATTGTATGTGGCACAATGGCTATGATGTCATACCACGGCCAGAGGTCTTTCCAGCGCCCGTTTTCCAACCGCTGTAATGTAGCAAAAAAACTGGGGTTTTGATAGAAAATATTGCAGGCGGATTGGTTGACCGCGCGGATGCGCACCGTTTCTACCGGCGATAAACGGTAGCTTGTTTTATCGCTGGTGATATCAACATGGTATCCGCCCGCGGCGCAGTTAGCCGGCTGGTAATTAAAACGGCAGGCTGTGAGCATTGTTATGATAACGATAGTAACTATTTTAAATCTCATTATGATTTCCTTGGCCAAGCAGGTTTACTGAAAATACCCCGTTTAATAAACAGTCATATTCAAAACCCGAACAGGTCCATATGGCATAAAGTTAATCCTCACTTTATTAAAACACATTTGCCGGTTTTGATGAAACTGTCGGTTTCAATTTCATATAAATAAGTTCCTGAAGAAAACTGATTTGCTTTCCATGTAACAATATGGTCGCCGGCTCCAAGGCGAGCGGAAACTAATTTTTGTACTAATCTTCCATTAAGATCAAATATTGACACATTAACGTTTGAACTTTTAGGTAAATTGAAATGAAAGACAGTTATGGCATTAAATGGATTGGGGTAATTAGCGCTTGTAAACTCGACGGGTTTCAGGGACTTTTCATGTATGGCAATTGGGAATTCCGTAAGACAATAAGCGCCGCTATCAGTACAGACCGTAATATTCGGACAATCAAAGAATTGATTAATACTGATATTTCTTATATCAGTATTTGGCAATCCATCGTTAAGAGAGATAAATTTTTTCTGGCAAATATCCCAAATAGCAGCTCCTTTGTAGCCACAGTCTGAATGATACCACCCCACAAAGAGTGAGCTGGCCGTATAGCTGACAGCATTCATATTCATTGAATAAAATTCATTTTCCCAACTATTCCCAAAATCATAGGATTTCCATAGTCCTGAAGAGTAACTATCGCCGGGTAAGATGCCATAAAGAACGCTGTCTTCATCGAATGCGAAATCAGTTAGTGCGGCGCTCATATTGGGGGAATATTGCCAACTCAATCCGGTGTCATTGGAAAAGATTATTCCGGCAGTATCGGATGCGACCGAGATAATAATGTGATTATTGAAAATAGCAATAGCCCTGCAATCTTTATTATTTAGACGCTCCACATTCATCCAGTTGGCGCCATCATTTGATTTAAGCAAGCCATATTCATTACCGACATAATAGGTTCCGGCAAAAGAATTCCGTTTGATGAAATGAGGATTAATACACCATTTAACGACATGAAACTGATGATTTGTTAAATCAAATTTATAAATACCGTCTGAATAGCTTCCATTTCCTATTACTAATAGTAACGTATCTTTGCTAAAACCAATTACATCCCATACCGGAAGATTGCCATAGGAATATTTATTCCAATTTCCATATTCATTAACCATAATTCCATCTGAGACTAGCAGAATGTCTTTCTGGTAGCTCATACAGCCATTTACTTGGACGGTATCCGGTCCAATAGGAATCCAGTCAGATGAATAAATATAAAAGGGAAAGAGTACAAAGAAGAGGAAAAAATATAACGTTTTCATTTTACTTCATTCTCCCTTCAAACTATTTTGACATGTATTGTTGACCGTTTAGGCAAAGCTGTATTTGTTTTTCTAATTCAAAATGACGCCCCATTCCACCACCGTAAATCCCCGTCGTTTAAAGTGTGGAATTTCCGGCTGTTCTAAATGGCGGATGGCTGAGCTGTTTTCTTTTATTACATAAAATACGCGCAACAGACTTTCAGGGGGCGGTAAAATATGTAATTCAATAAGCTGATTAATTTCCTTGTTATATTGCGGAAAGATTAGATATTCATCCGCGTCAAGAAGCGGAAGCCAGTACTCTGTGAAGTCTGTAATCTCCGTAGTAATGAAACCACAGGCTTTCATGTTTTGTTGAAAAAAGGTTAGTAGATTTTCCTGATTAATGATCCAACCTTTCTTATACTGGAACAGGTTGGGAATTTGACTCTCATAATACAGAAAGCGATAAAGATCATCGATCTTACCATCCAGATCAACCGAAACATGCCAGCCTCGGTTATATGTAGGAATGGATTCAATGATCCTGCCGCCTCTGGGGAAGTTTAATTTGATGTCAATTGTACGTAACGTTTCGGGATACAGATATATATTTGGTTTTTTGACAACGGCCTGGGAAGTGTCCTCGTTGCATCCGTCCTCGATCGCAGCAGTATTCTTTGTACAGGAGTTGCCGATGACAAGAGCAAGTACAAAAAAGAGCGGTGCAGATAGAATATTTTTCATAGTTCATTTTCCATTTAAATTTTTTATTTACGATTCATCCCCACCCCGTCCGCCTACGACGGACGCCCCTCCCCGCCAGACGGGGAGGAGGCTATTTGTTTTACCCTGTTTGTCCCTAATTCATCCTTCCCTGAATTGTTTTAACCAATTCTTTCGATAAGGTAATATTACCGCTTGCCTTATTGACATAATAATGTTTATCCCATACTTTGATTTCATCGCGCAAACCCCAGTCGCCATAATTGATGGTAAGATCGGTGATCTCATGAATAAAGGCAGTATCGTTTTCGCTGCAGACCGATTCAAGTACTTTGTAACTGCTGTTATTATATCCTTTTACAAAAATCAAATATTCGATTAATTCTTTTACCTGTTCAAGCTTTAAAGGTTTTTGCTTATACTGACCGATGACAGCGCCCGGATTGAAAAAGTCATACATAGAACGGTCTATATAGCTGGCCTTATGAGCGCGGAACAGGACAATGTCTGTGGGATTCTCTTCCCGCACTCGCCGAAATTCAAAGTATTTTTCGGTTTCCTTTTCACTGACGTATTTTCTGTAGTACGCGCTGTACAGACAGCTAAGCTCCGACCAGTTAAATGCTGAATCTCTATTATCGGTTGAAAGTTCTATCCAGGTATCGCCTCGATCGTTAAGCGGTTTGATACTAAGTGTATTCACATAATAAATACTGCCACTGTCCAGATCCTCAGTATAAAAACCTGCCGGGAATTTATAGCCTGAATAAACTTTTGCAATAATTTCATCGTCTGTATAGCCAAGACTGTTTTTGTCTGAACAGCCTATTACAGATAATAGTACTAATGATAATGCGATGATTATTCGAAGCATTTTGTTTCTCCTTTAAACCGGTCCCAGGGAAGAGTATTTCACTCCTCCCACTTCGGCGCAACGATCTTGCCCATAAAAATCACCGCGCCGCTGGTTTTCTCGCGGATGACGAATACAAAGGGATGATCCATGCACATGGTAAAACCGGGCGGCGGTTCGTGTGTGCCGGTTACATAGACGCCCACAATAGTTACCGCCGCCGCTTCCGTGCCTTCTTCGTCCACCTGAATGAATGTTTTATGCTTTACGAAACTGATATATAAATCAGCCTGCGGATTGATGCGCGTAAAATCAGCTTGCGTAGGATTAAAGGCGACGCCCATGCCCATCTGTTTTAAGGCGTCGTTTAAGGTAACGTCAAAGTGCAGTTTAAATTTGGGCAGGGCGATATTGCCGCTATCAGCTGTAAAATGGGAGATGATTTCCTGCCAGCGTTGTTCGTTTAAATCTGAAATCACATCGTTTACCGAGGCGATATCTGCTTTTGGCAGTAAAACAGTCATGCTGAAATTGCCGCCGCCGTATGGCATATCCACCGCCTGCAACTGTTCATCTTCATAGTAATCCCAAAAACCACGGATGTTCATCATCTTGCAGGGCAGGGAAGCGCCGCCGTTCTCGGAGAAAAAATAACCGTCTAATGTATTATCTTTATCAAATTGATATGTCCACACAGCTTTCAAATAAATAGCGTTCATTAAGAACATGACGGCCAGCGGATCGATTTGATCCAGAATTTGCGTTATTTTTCCATGTGTTTTTTCGTTTACCCAATTGTTGATTAAATCTACCGTTGCCGGATCGTTGAAATCGGCCGGGAAAATCTGCGCGTTAAAATAGGTTGTATTCACATCGATAAATTCCTGCAGCACGTCAAAAGTGTTGCGGTACCAGATGGAGTTGGCCAGTTCAAACAGCACCTTGTCGTCGGCGCTGATGAGTTTGCTGATTAAACCCAAATAGGCTTCGTTAACGGCCTGATTGCTCATTCCGGCGAAACCCAGCGTCTGCGCCATGGAATCATAAGTTGTATTTGCCGAGCCGTTCAGCGTCATGCCCAAAGCCATGGAAACGCTTAATGGCGATAGGATGATATTGGTATCGCCTTTTTGTGCATTGACCTCATGGAACAAGCCAAAGCCGAATTGCTGTGTGCTGCCGGCCAAATTGTGTTCATCGGCGGTTAAATTTAAGTTTTTCAGGACGGGCTTGTTGTTATCCGGCAAACCATTAATATCCCGCTGGCATTGCCAGAGCAAAAGCCCCAGCAACAGGCCTGAAACAAGCAAAATATATTTTTTCATGATACAGCCTCCCGTCGTTTAATCATGATTTTCCTGTATGTCTTCCCTGATTTTTTCCAACTCCCGAATGATGTTGTTAAGCGTCAAAGGCAGCCCGGCGTGCGGTGCGTCGTACACCGATACCGTGTCGGAAGTATTGTGATAAGTCAGCACGATTCTCTGATAGATGCCGTCCATGATGGGCTGCGCCGGAGCGTAGTTAGATTTTAACTTGTCAAAACCGTAGAATAACTCGGCCAGACGTTGGCGCTCACCGGCAGTTAGTGTAGCCGTAAGGCTGTCAACGCTGTCCGGTTTGGCCTGGTAGCGCTGGTAAAGCACTGCTTGTCCGTTTCCGTCAATCTGCAAAGCGGACGGGTTAAGCCAGGTTCCGTAAAGCGAGTGTTCAATCTGCATAGCGCTAAAATTCAACGGCGTTCCCAGCAAATTCCTCTGGCAGGAAATTACTAACGCTAGTAGTCCAAAACCAAGTAAATAAATAGGTACTAATTTCATGGATTCCCTTAGAAAAAAGGGTCTTCGGTTTTCAGTTTTCATGGTTATCATACTATATCCTGTTTTCTGTATTATATTTACTTCTTCTGTTCCCAATTTCTAATTCCGGGTTGCTGTTAAAAAGTTTCAAAACCATCACGTCATAACTTCATCCGGAAGCCCAGCCACCACTGCGCCAGCAAACCGTCCGCGTCAAACGAAGGATTTACTAAAAAATTAATGGTAAAATTTGGTGAAACGCGTACGGTTAATCCGCCGATTAAATCAGTAGTATCTTCGGAAATGGAGCGTTTGGGCTGTGTGTAGCGCTCGCCGAAATTATGTTCTTCCTCAATCTGACCGTTATCATTTTTGTAGCGTGTGCTAAAGTAAGCCGTGGTTTGGTCTTCCACCCTCCAGCGCTGCCAGATGCGGTTGACAACCGCTAAAAAGGTCCAGTTTGCGCTAATGTCATATTCCAGCATGACCGGTATCTGTAGTGTCTGATGCAAGGTACGCGTTTCCCAGACCAGACGCTTCTCCTCATAACGATTATAATTCCATTCATGGATTTCCCAAAGCTGATCAGCTTCCTTGTATTGCGAATGGTGGTACGAACGACTGCTGAAAATCACTGGCTCATTAGTGGTCGTATGGTAATTTTGTTGCGAAAAGTAAATGCCAAAATTGACGCGCGAACGTTCTGTTTCTTTCCAATGAAAACTAAGCATGGTTTGCCAGTTGTTTTCTTGTGCGCTACCGCTGGCATAACGCCGGTCGTTTAAAGAATACCATGAATAGTAAGCGGATTGATCGCTGCCGTTATTCCAGCTTCCTGAATAATGAGAGGCGTCCATGATGGTTGAGCGATTGTTAATATTGATGTTTTTTTGTGAATATGCGTAAAAGAAATGAAATTGTCGATGTTTCTTAAAGCGGAAATTCAGCGTTAAACGTCCGTATAAATTATGTCCGTCATGACGCCAGTTCTGATTGGTTAAACTGTTGCGATAGCTTTGATGATCGCTGTGGTAATTGTTTGAATTGCGACTATAGCGGTAAACAGAAGAATCGGCGATGTTGTAATCCTGTTTTACCTTACCGTTTAGGTAACCAACTTTTACACCGGCTGAAAAATATTGTGAAAAACGGTAGCGCAAACCGCCGGCCAAATCAATATGATGATATCGCTGTTGGCGTTCTTTTGAATACTGATTGCGCCAATCGTCTGTATCGGTGGAAGAATACTCGTTAGTGCGCAGCCGGGCATACTGGCCTTCACGGTTATGGTACACGGCGCTGGCCGTAACGCCGACGCTCAGTTTTGAGGTGACCATGAGTGCGGCGTTAAGCGCCGCCAAATGGGCGTTGGTCAGCATGTAATCCTCGCCGGCGCAGCGGTTCACTACCGGCACATTGCTATCTCCGCCTATGTCCATACCGCGTTCGTCCATCCCGTAGCGTGAGTTATATATGACAGCCGGCGATTGGTAAAATGGCTCCTCTTTGTAGATAAACTGATAAGTGGCATTGATGGAAAAGCGTTGAAACGGCCGGCTTAAAAATCCTAAAGAGACGATCGGTTCCGGCTCAGTGCGTGTTACCGAGTACCAGCGGGGATCGGCAATAAAGCCCGGCGCGTAGTAATCGTAGCCCGTGTAAGGCGTGGGCATGATACGGCTGACCACAGACGGCTCATGCCGGTCGCCGCGAAAATCCAGGTAAATCAGCGTACTGTCCTTTGGCATGTTTGCCGGATTGAGATGCAGCGCCAGAAAGGGGTCGTCGATCAGAGCCAGCGAAACATCTTTGAAATTGTAGATGCTGAAGGGATTCAGATAGTAGCTGTTAAAATAGAGCGCCGAACTTTCAAAACTCTTTTCCGTTACGCGTTCGCCCCAGTACTGCGCAAAAAGCAGCCCCGGAAAAAACAAAAGAACGAAAAATTTTCGCATATATGAACCTCCTTAGCTTTTGAGGATTTAGAAAATAGAAATCAGGAATTGGGAATTAAGAAATGTACCGACGAAACAAGTGACGATTTTCCATATCCCGCTTCCTGTTTACTGTTTTTCTCACTTCCTTTGCGAAGCCATATTTTATTGCGGATTTTAATGATTTATCGGCCTCCTTCTTTTTACTATACGAATAATGTGCCATGTTGGCCAACGTGTTCCGTACAACGGAGCAATCACCTGATTTTAATTGAGTTATGGCGAAAGGCAGGTTCTGTTTCCCACGCATCATGTTATCAAAAAACTGATACACTATCAGAAATCAGATAATTTCTATTTAGAGTGTGGAACCTAATAAAATATTGGGAAAAGGGCGCTCACTTAATTGATAAAGTGAAGATACTTTAGGGCGTTTTTCTATCACATTCTTTCGATGTGTACTTGGTGTTCTCAACGGTTCTATAAAAATTATTGATTAGTACCTTAACTCAGCAAAAATAAATCACAAAAACATGAAAAGTGTTGGTATTCCCTCACCCCTTTAATTCTCCTCTCCCAAATTGGGAGAGGGGCCAGCCACAAAAGTGGCGGCTTTCGCCGGGGAGAGGGCTAACTATCGAAAATTAAATAAATTAAAATGAAAATTTGCTGAGCAAAAGACATAATCAAAAAAATTATTTTCGACGAATCAACATTAGGGACAGATCGTCAAAAACCGGCGCCTCGCCGGTAAATTCTTCCACGGATTGAATGAGCGCCTGACCGATCAACGCCACAGGCTCGGCGGCATGTTTTCGCAGCGCCTCTTTAATGGATTGTTCTCCCCAAAACACATCTTCCTCATTGCGGGCTTCGCTCAGGCCGTCGGAATAGACCAGGAGCACTTCATCCTCTTTCAGGGTTAAAATTTGCTCATGAAACGCGGTGGACGGTTTGAGTCCGATAGCCGGATCGCCTTTGGCCAGTTCCCGTACACGGTAGTGGGAGGCGATCATCGGCGGCATGTGACCGGCATTCACCAGGGAAATCTGCCCCTGCCTCTCCTTGATGCGCAGATAGGCTAATGAGATAAAGCGGTTGCGCAGGCTGTCTCTGAAGAATATGCGGTTTACTTTTTCGATTAAAGCGCTTAAGGAAGAAAAATCGTAGGCCAGGGCGCGGATGGTAGCCTGCACACGCGCCATAAAAAGCGCCGCCGGCAGTCCCTTCCCGGCCACATCGCCAAGGACCAAATCGAATTGCTTGTCAGCGGATTGAAAATAATCGATTAAATCGCCGCCTACATCGTTGGCCGGCCGATTGTAAAGAAACACATCCCAGCCTTTGATTTGCGGTTGTGCTTCGGGCATTAAAGCCAATTGGACGGCGCGTCCGGATTGCAATTCATCTTTGGCGATAAGTTTGTCTTTAAGCTCCAGCATCAATAAAAAAAGCATCAGCAAGCCGCCGATAAAAACGCTTTGATTGCTTCCGGCTGACACGTGGCTGTTGTTATAGCTGAAGCCTGTTTTACTGAAAACAAGAATGAGCGCAACCCAAAAAATAAGTCGGCGGATAGGCGTCAAATGAAAAAAGAGGCTTTTGAACAACCAGTAAAACTGCATAAAAAAGCGTTTAAAGATATTCATGGAAGACAGACGCCGTTGCCGTTCCTCGTCAAGATAAAACTGCTTAAGTGCGCGCCACTCTTTCTTGATTCTGCCGAATAAGCCGCCTTGCTTTAAATCTTCGCGAATGGTTTTGCCGATTTTGGGTTCTTGGCCGGTTTGTTTCATATATATCCTCGTTGAAAATCTAATTATCTACAAGATACGCAAAAAATGGCTTTCGGTTGCCGGAGTTTTTTAAATGACAACCCTGCCGACTCCATTAGCGCCCTCAGGACAACCGAAAAAACGTGAATTATTATAACTACTCAAGGATCAGGTTGCGCCAAAAGCGGGCTCAGTCTATCGGCTGAGAATAAAACGCATCTGGATGGGTTTTAATGCGAAGCGCTTGTGCTGGCCACGATTGCCGGCATAATAGCGGCCATGGCCGCCGCTGCTGCACCGCTTCGATGGCTTCTTTGGTAGCCTGTCCGATGATTTCGCCGTTGGTAAGTTGCCGGATGCGTTCTTTATGCTGTTTCAGTTTTTTTCTGTCAAAAATAAGTCGCAGCAGACCCACGCTGTTAGCGATGGAAAGAAGAATTATGGTCCGAACCTCCGGCTCAGCGCTATCTGTGAAAATCAAAGCCCCCAGCCGCTCAATGATTTTCTTTTCGGGAAGGGGATCGATTTCGGGATAAATGCGCCGTTTAAAAATAAGCAGAATATTGTCTTCCTCATCTTTAAGAATTCCCTTGCGGCACAGTTGGCGAACCGCGCGATGTTTGAGGTTTTTAATGTTGGAAAAACGAGAAAGCCATGTTTGGATAGTCGCTCTGCGTTTGGCGCTTTTTAGCTTTTCGATACACTCGTCTAAAAGCTCGTCGCCGGTAGGGGAATACTTTGCTAAAGCCAGATATTTTTTCTTCCCCGATGCTTCCACAGCGGCTGTTTTTTCTAAGATTAGTTCCGCCGTTAAGGCAGCGCCAAGGGCAATGTGGTAATTAACCGATGTGAAGAGGGTGCCTTTTTTATCACGCAGAGCCAAAAGTATGATTTCTTCATACAGATGCAACTTGTTGTAACCGGTCATGGGTAACTCCTGTTATTTTTTGAAAATATAGTCAATGGGAAAACGCATTCACAACAAAAACTTTTTTTCGTTTATCTTACTTTGTACATTTGTTATGTAGCAATACACCGTTTATAACTGAATATTCACCGGAGTTGGAAATTCGGAGCAAAAGATCGCTACTAAACCTCGGAGGTTTAATAGCGATTGGTGAAGGGGCCGTTTTTAAAGCAGAAAAAAGTTCAAAGCTGTCCTAAATAAATATAAATAGATTAATTCATGTTGTTTCTGTAGA
>CAZIBE010000059.1:0-23516 GCA_964536685.1 uncultured Calditrichaceae bacterium
ATAAGATTTCTCATCCCGATGAATCGGGATTCGCCACGAAAGTGGTCCCTGTGGGGAAATAACAAAAACTGGTTTTTAGAGCAGACTCAAAAATATAATTGAAAATTTTATGTCTAAACTCAGATTACTTACTTTTAATGCTCATGAATCCTATGTGTACGCTTTGGCGCAGATCGGCCGTCAGTGGGATGTGGTGGATTTTCTGCCGGGACGCTATACAAAACAATGGGATACCCGCATCCGTCCCGTTCCGGAAAACATCCGTCTCATTTCTATCGAGCAGGCCCTGAATTCCGCTCAGGCGTATGACTGCATCATTGCCCATAGCATCGATGATTTGCTGCTAGTTAAAACGCTGCAAGCGCCCAAAATTTTGGTGATTCATATTTCACTTACCGGATACATGGCGCAGGAAAACAGCAAAACGCCGCTGGAAACCGTACGGGAAAAATTAAACACGTACTTGAGGCAAATTCGCGCCGTAGCCGTTTCGGTATCGCCGATGAAGCAGCAAACCTGGGGCGTCAGCGGGCCGGTCATTCCTTTTTATATCGATGGTGATTTTTTCAGCGGCTATGCGGGCGGCGTTGCCGAAGGATTGCGTGTGGCTAATCAAATCTCTAAAAAATCTTTGCTGCTGAATTGGCCGCTGCATCATGCGCTCTGTACGGATATTCCCATAAAAATTGTCGGTTATAATCCCGGTTTACCCGGTGTGCGTCCGGCCAAAGATGTTTACGAACTGCGCGATTTTTACCGCAGCCGCCGCTTTTATGTGCACACCGCCCAATATGATTACGAAGACGGCTATAACACCGCTGCGCTGGAAGCCATGGCCTGCGGCATGCCGCTGGTCTGTAACGCTCATCCCAGCGCGCCTGTGGAAAACGGCATAAACGGCTTTGTTTCCGACGATATAAGCGAACTGCGCGAAAACATTTCCCGGTTGCTCAGCGACAGACAGTTAGCGCAAAAATTAGGACGCGCCGCCAGGCAAACGGTCCTGGAACAAAATTCACTGCGGCAATTCCGCCGCAAATGGGAGCAGGCCATCGAATTGGCTATTGATTTTTTCCAGGGGAACTGAATTTTAGCGTTAACATTCCAAAAGGCAAATTCCGGGTCACAATTAAATTTCAACCAGACACAGCGCCATATCGGCCGCGTGCCCGTCTATAGGCAGGGTAAATATTCTTAAATGGGGATTATCTTGGGCTGGCTGAATATGATGTTCGCATTCGGTCTGTCGGTAGTTTAGCCCCTTTTCTACGTTAAAAATCACAGAGACTCTATGGAATTTTTTCCCCTAACATTTGGACAGGCAGCCATGTTTTAACCGCGATGTTGTTTTTTTACGGCAAAAAAATAGCCAATTAAATAAAGCAACGCCAAAAGAATAACAGAGTCCAGAAAGTGAATGACAAAAAAGGAGTAAATGTAAATCCACACATCATGCGTCAGACGGTCGATCCATTCAAAATCGGGTGTGGGCAATTTTACAATTTTTTGTTGAAAGCCGTTGGCGTTAACGGTGACTTTTAGATAATGATAAAAGTCGTGCTGCGGATGGTTGCCCACCAGCTCCGCCCCGGCCCCGCCGGTGATGGTAAAGGGAATGTCGCCCCACTTGCCCTGGTAATAAGCATGAATGTGCGAAGCGTAAATATGCGTTACATGATATTTTTCAAACAAGGCGATAAGTTCTTTGACCTGCCGCTTATTGTCCAGCGAGTGGTGAAATTCATATTCCTTTAATACGGGAATGCTGAACAGCGGCTTGGCTGTGGCTTTTTTACGGGGATCGTATAACGGGACATGCAACAGAATGAATTTGTATTTAAACTTTTTAGCCGCTTCAAGCTGCTGTTTAAGCCATTGTATTTGGCTGCCTTCCAACTGTACTTCGTTGGCGTCGTCCAGGGCAATAAAAAAGGCCGGGCCCACATGGAAGGAATAATAAAACGGGCCAAATATATTGTAATAATTCGCCCGGCCGTCTTCGTGAATGTCGTGATTGCCGACAACGGTAAGGAAGGGCGCTTTACAGCGTTCAATCTGCTCTAAGAACCAGCGGTATTTTTCTTTTTCGCCGTCGTAAACCAGATCGCCTAAATCAACGGCAAAGGCAATACTTGGGTCATGGTTAAGAGAATCGATTAAGGTTTCAAACACCTTATGGCTGTTTTTATTATCGCCGAACACAGCAAACGAAAACCGGGTATTTGTAGTATCGATATTTTTTAGTTGTTTGTAATTGTTGTCCGTTACCTCGGGAAAGGTGACCAACGAGTAAATTTTGGCAATAAAAACAACAGCCAATAAAATAATGACAATACTAAAAAATGGTTTGTTGAAAATAAACTTTTTCATGGCGTTACCTTATTCCAAAGATTTTTAAATAGACTTCTTCATAATTTTCCTGAACGGAATCCATATCCCCGCCATCTGCCACAAATTCAGCCTTGCCAAAAACAGGCGTCGGATTCACGGTCATGGCGTTAATTTCTTCAAGATTTCTTTTGAACGAATCAAAACTGTTGCGGTTGTCGCAAATAAAAGCAAAATTCCATGACGGAATACTGTCGCCGGGACTTGTTTCAATAGCCCATTGATCGATCACCTTAAAAGGTTTGCTTGAACTTGCCGCCTGCACGGTACGGAAAGCAAGATTTCTGCCCTGTACATGAACTTCTACGATGGTGTTGGGAAGCCCATTCTTTCCGGTAGTCCCCCCGTCTATTTGATAGACGCCGCCCGGTTGGTCCGGATAGCCTGTGTCGCCCACTGATGTTGGGTCTTTAACGCGCATACGGGAATAATTATGCGTATGAGCCACAAATACGGCGCGCACTTTGTCGTTATGGCGCACAAGCATGTTCCAGAAGGCGTCGCGGTTTTCGGGGAAGGCGTCAAAAGAGTCGTGCACATGACGCTTTCGAGGGAAGGCCGGTTTATGAAAAGAAATGAAAATATGGTCAATTTCGGGCCCGGCGGAATTGATGACGCTTTCCGTCCATTTTAGGCCTAAGGCGTTAATATTGCCGCCGTCGGGTTTTAACCAGGAAAACATATCCGTATCCGTTTTGCGGGAAAATTCCGAGAACTGATCGACTACAATCAAACGGATATTTTTCCAATCCACATAGTAATTTACCGAGGAGTCGTTTAAACGGTGAATTTCCGTGCCATAGGCCGGTAACAGCGAATGGACAAGAAAATCTACATCGTCCGGCCCTTCATGATTGCCGCGCACCGGGAAGAAAGGCACGGCAGAAATATGTTGCGTTTTGGGCAAGGGCTTTTGAAGCGGCTTAAGCGGAGAGACGATCAGGCTCGAACAGCCCAATAAAAGCAAGACCGTTAGCAAGCCGACCGCTAATTTTATTCTATCTGTTCTCATTTTGTGTTCCAATCGGGTATCTTGCGTTTTCACTAAAAATTTATTCCAAAGCCGATTCCGCCCCAGGGGAAGAAAGAAAAACCGTTGTCATAAATGAGCGGACTGAGCACAATATGTGCAAAATACGTTGAATTGATTTGGTACTGGTAACCGATGAGCGGAAATATGCTGTCGTGCATTTTTGAATCGTATTTGGGCTTGTGAATTTGAACGCCGTTATCGTATTCGCTTTGAGCGGGATTGCGGTATGTATAACCTAAGTAAACCGTATTCGTCAATCCGAGCTTCAGAAAGTGATGACCGCTTCCGTACAAAGCGCTGACGCCAAGCGGGACCACCGGATAAACGCTGTAGCTGTCATATAATAAAACAGGCGTCAGCGAAAGGCCGATATTGGCGCTTAATTCCCACGACTTATTTTTGAACAACGTTCTGCCGTAATTGAAAGAATAAACGCCGCCGCTGCCGCCGATTTCGAAATAAACGGCATGTGTCTTCTGCGCTTTCCGCACCGTTTCTCCGGCAAAGGCCGTTGTTTGCAGGGCAAATAATAAAGCGCTAAAAAGAAGAACGAATTTTGAAATGACTTTCATGGACTTTCTCGCTAAATAACGTTTTCATTTTTAATTTTTTTGTCTCATAAAGCTAAAATAATACACCGGCAGTAAAAACAAAAGCAGCACGGCCGAAAGAGAAAATCCCCCGATAACGGCCAATGCCAGCGGCTGCTGCATTTGTGCGCCGGCGCCCAAACCGATGGCCAGCGGGGTTAAGGCCAGCACCGCGGCTAAGGTGGTCATGATAATCGGACGCATGCGCACTTTGCCGGCTTCAATCAGCGCCGTTTGCAAAGGCATGCCCTGAGCAACGAACATCTGCACATAGTGAATCAGAAAAATGGCGTTTTCGGCCACAATACCGATAATCATGATCATGCCCATCATGGATGATATATTTAAAGCTACATTGGTAATGCGCAGCATCATAAACACGCCGCTGAGCGATAAAATAGACATGGCTAAAATAATCAAAGGAATTTTTAAGGATTCGAATTCTAATAGCTGTACACTGAACACCAGCAAAATGGCCAGGGCCAGCACCATCAGCAAGCCCTTAAACGATTTCTGTTGCTCTTCGTACAAGCCGCCGTATTTTATAAAAACATTCTGCGGCAGATGAATCGTTTTATTAATTTGCGCCTGAATATCGCTTAGCGTGCTGCCCATATCCCGGCCGCTGATGCGCGCCGTAACGGCAATCATCTGTTTCAGGTTTTCCCGCATCAGTTCCGGCTGACCGTCCAGAATAGAAAGATTGGCAACCGTTCCCAGGGAAATATAATCGCCTTTGGGGGTTAAAATACGAATATGTTTAATACGATTTATATTCAGACGATCGGCCAGCGGATAACGGATGCGCACGCCGGTCATATACTGTTTGTCCTGCACTTCGGAAGCCACTTCGCCGTTAACCGCCGCGTTTACTTCGCGGCGAATATCATCGGCGCTTAAGCCGTACATACCGGCGACCAGGAGTTTTACTTTTATCAGGATGGATGAACCGGCGATGGTAATGCCGTCGTAAATATCCACCACGCCGGGTACTTTTTGAATCACGTTCACAACCTGTTTGGAAAGAGCGTCGATCTGCCGGTAATTATCGCCGAAGATTTTTATTTCAATCGGTTGGGGCACGGCGGTTAAATCGCCTATTAAATCGCCCATGAGCTGGGCAAACTCAATTTCAATACCCGGGACATTTCGTAAAACCTGCCTGCGAACGCTGTCGATAACCGTTTGGATGCCAACGGAACGTTTGCTTTTTAAACGCACTAAAAAATCGCCCATATTCGCTTCGGTCAAGCCGCCGCCTAGCTGGATACCGGTGCGCCGGGAATAGCTGGTCACTTGCGGCGAATGCATCAAAATATTTTCGATTTGTAATAGCACGCGGTTGGTCTCTTCCAGCGAAGTCCCCGGCGGTGTGCGGTAATCCAGAATAAAGGTGCCTTCGTCCATTTCCGGCAAGAAACCGCTGGGCAGGCCGCGGTAAAAAAGGTAAGCAAAAACGAGTAGTAAAAAACCGGCGGCAAAAGCCTGTTTTTTATGATGGAACAAATAGCGCATGGCCCGCTCGTAATATTCATAGATGCGCGTTAAAAGACGTCCGCTTGTTTCCTGCTTTTCGGCGTCCTTTTCCGTAATATAGCGCCGGGATAAAATGGGAATAAAAAATATGGAAAGCAGCATGGAAACAAACAGACCAATGGCCATGGTTAATGAAAGGGATTTAAAAAAGGCTCCGGTTACGCCTGTTAAAAAAGCCAGCGGGGCGAATACAACGATGGTGCTAAACGACGAGCCCAGAATGGGATGGTAAATTTCTTTTAAGGAATTATGAACGGCGGTTTGGGCCTTTTCTTTGGAAACGGCCAGATGGCGGATGATATTTTCCACCACCACAATGGCGTCGTCGATGATCAGTCCGATTGCCGCTGCCAGCCCGCCGAGGGTCATGATATTAAAGCTCATGTTGAAAAAGTGCATAAAAAGAATGGTAATGCCGATGGTTAGCGGCACATCCAGCGAAGCAATCAGGGTAATTTTCCAATTGCGCAAAAAAGCCAGTAAAATAAGGATGGCCAGGATGACCCCTATTAAGATGCTGTCGCGGACATTTTTCATACTTTCCACAATCAGTTCGGACTGATCATAAAACTTGGACAGGGCGATATTGGCCGGAATAGCGCTCTTCATGGCGGCCAGGGTACTTTTTATTTTTGTATCGATTTTAACCGTGTTGCCGCCCGGTTGCTGGTAGATATTAAGCAAGACCGCGTCGCGGCCCATGGCTGTAACGCGCGTCCATTCCGGGCGTACCGCTTTTTTGATGACGGCAACATCGCTTAAAAAGACCGGATTTTGATGATCCGTTTTAATAATGGTTTGTCCGATTTCTTCTTTGGATGCGTATTGACCGTCAACCAGTGTTAAAAACAATTTATAGTCTTGTTCAATTTTACCCACGGAAGCAATGATATTCGTGTTTTGGATGGCGTTTGCCAGATCAGAGAGTGAAAGGTGATAGGAGCGTAACCGTTCGGGATTGACCATCACGGAATATTCTTTGGTGCGGCCGCCTAAAACCACCACTTTGGCCACGCCGTCGATACTGGTCAGGATGGGCCTGAGCGTGTATTCGGCATAGTTGCGCAGTTCCACCAGGCTCTTTTTGCCGGATGTCAGGCTGTAGCCGATAATGGGATAAACCGTGGGATTCATACGGCGCACGGTAAACTGAAAATTAGGCGGCATATCGCTTTTAATCTGATTGATGGCGTTATTGACCAGCAATTCAGCCTTAATCATGTCGATATTCCAGTGAAAATTAATCGACAGTTCCGTGGCGCCGCGGCTGGTGGCCGAACGCACGCTCACCACATCCTGAATGGAATTAACCGCTTCTTCCAATTTGCGGGTAACGGTGATCATCATACGGTCGGCCGGCATATCGCCCGCTTCTGCTGAAACCGCAATGCGCGGAAATTCAATGTTGGGGAAAAGAGCCACCGGCAGTTGAAATGCGCTGAAAATTCCGGCCAGCGTCAGGCCGGATACGATAAATAAAATCGATTTAACGTGTCGTTTCATTATATTGCCAATATCCATTTTTTTCCTATTCCGTATAAAATAAAATTCTATAATTCAGTTTTAGTTTTTATTAATGTATCCACTCTAAAAAGGGGCTGAAGCCCCTAATGGTATGAATTAATCACATAATCCCCGCCCTAAAGGACGGGGCTAATCAAGGGAAAGACAATATGTTAGTCTCGTCCTGACTATTCGGAACGAGAAAAAATTTTAAAAATTCCATATTTTTAGCCCTTTAAGGCTTATTAGAGTAAACTCATCCCGGTAACCCGGGACTCAAACAGTAAGAATTTAAACGTTCCGCTCGCCTGAATTTCTAACATTTTTTTCTGAAGGTCGAGTTTAAAATTTTTTGATTCTAATTGAGTTCTTTTCAATTTCTAATTCTAAATTTTTAATTCCTAATTGTAACTTTCATCCCGTCTTCAAGCTCGTAATTTCCCAAATGAACGACGTGCTGTCCGGCTTGCAGGCCCTGTAAAATCTGCACCTGTTTATCGGTGATGATACCGGGTTTTATTTTGACTTTGTGTGCAGTGTTTTTATCCACAATAAAAACATAATACCCATCGTGATCGCTAAGAACGGCCGATCGCGGAACGACCAATGCCTTTTTTTGCTCATTGACGAAAATTTTGGCTACGGCAAACATGCCCGGCTGCAAAATTTGGTTAGGATTATCAAGTTCAATCCAAATATGGATCAACTGAGTAGCGGGATCGATTTCCCTGTTTTGTTTAATTACTTTGCCGGTGAACGAAGGGCTATTGGAAAGGTTTGGGATTGTCACCTGCGCTTTATTACCGACATGAATTTTTTCAATATCTTCGGTTTCCACACCGATATCGGCAATAACGCGCTGCAGGTTTACAATATGCACCAGCACTTGCGAAGGGTCTGCCACCTGTCCGACTACGCCGTTTACACTACTGACCACGCCGCTGATGGGGGAACGCAGCACACTGTTTTCAATAGCGTAGTTCAAACTGCGTTTTTGCAGTTCATAATCGGCTTTGGCCAGATTGTATTCGGTTTGGGCCTGTTCCAGCTTTACGCGGGCAATAACGCCGTTTGTAAATAATTTTTGCGCCCGTTTCAAATTCATTTCGGCCTGTTGCAGGGCAATTTTAGATTTTTGCAACGCCATGTCCGGCGAGCGGTCTCGCTGCAATTTTATGACGCGCTGCCCTTTGTGAACCATATCGCCTGGTTTGGCATAAATGGAATCAACACGCATGGGCGACAGGGCGGAAAGCCGGGCGTCGTCTTTAGGAAAGGGTTTGATAACGCCGTGTCCTTCTACTGTTTCCGCAATAGGTCCCGGCTTGACTTCAGTTGTCTGCACCGGGGCAACGGTCTGCGCCGCTAAAGGCAGATTGATTGCCATGATTACTATAATCCATATGAACTTTTTCATAAGTCCCATTTTCCTCAATGTTATTGAATATTGCTTTTTATTTCTTAATTGATCATTCGTAATTCGTAATTATTTTTGAATCCATGCCAAGTCTTCCGTTAGCATACCGGCGCTGCGTAGCAGGACGGCTTTGGCAATGTAAAAATTATACCAGGCGGCCAGATACTCAATTTGTGAACGCGTAAATATTTTTTGCGTATTAATCAATTCCAAATTGGTAACGCTGCCTTCCTGATAACCGATTTTGGCCATTTCCACCGCTTGCTCGGCTTCCTTTTTACTCTCGGCCATGGCAATTATTTGGGCTTGTTGCAAATGCGCTTCATTGTAAGAGTTAATCACCTGCTGCAGGATTTGTTTTTTCAGTTTAATTTGCATTTGCTCAATTTGTTGTATTCGCAAGCCGGCAATTTGGTAGTCGGCTTTTTGTGCGCCCCAGCGCCATAAGGGTAAGCTGATATTTAACATAGCCTGCCAGCCGTTGTTTTTTTTGGATAATGGCGGGTTGGCGTCCCAGCCGTAATACAGGTTGGCGTCTACCGCGGGCAGATTGTTAAGTAAGGACGTTTGCCGCTGCAGCAAAGCCTGTTTTTTCTCTAATTGCAACGCCTGCCATTCCGGGCTGTTTTGCAGAGCGGCTGTTTCGTAAAAGGTTAAACTGTCCAAACGCACTTCCTGCGGTGGAAAATCAGTAATTTTTAAGGAATCAGACAGGTGTAAACCAACCAGTTCTTTCAGATGGTTTAACGCAGCCTGACAGTCCTTCTGCGCCTGATGCAGGCCGTTCTTTTGCAACAGATATTCCACATGGGATTTTTTTACGTCCAATTCGGGCACGGAACCGGATTCAAACAGCAATTGACTCTGCTCATACATCAATCGGAACGAATGCAGATTTTCCCTAAGCGCCTGCTTTTCGCCGCGCAGCTTTAAGGTATTAAAATAGCTTTCGATTACCTGTAGAATCACCTGTTGATGCATTTGCCTGAAAAGGACATGCTGCTTTTTTTGTTCCAGGGCGCTTTGCCGGAAGCGGCCCCAGGCATCCGCATTAAAAATGGGTTGATGCAGGGATAGACAGGCCAGCGCTTCTTTTTGCCCGTTGGCGCCCACAAAATCCGGATTGCCGTTGCGATAGGTCGAATAAATATAGCCGCCTTCGGCGTCGAGAGTGGGCAATAAATTACTGATGGCTTGTCTGCGCTCAAAACCGCTAATACGGGTTTGGGCCTTTTGCACGCGCACATCGGCATTTTGTTTAAGCGCCCGATGGATGAGTTCCTGCAAACCAAACGTATTTTGTGCCAGGGCCGAATGATTCAACAAGAATATCATACACAACATAAGTGATAAATATCGGTACATTTTTAGTTCCTTATCTATTTTAACCTAAATTGAGCGCTTTTATTGTCCATAGACAGTTTTTTGTCTGGATTCCTGCCTCCGAAGCAAAGCCTCAAACAGGAATGACGTCAGCCACCACGAAGGTGGGAATCCATCCATTAACTTGCAGGTTTAGCGAAGAATCGTTCAATTTAGGTTTAATTCACCCTATTATTTATTTTGACAGTAAAATATTTCTCGTTCAGTTCTTTAATTTAAACTTTCCGGCAAAGGCCGCATAGATGGCCGGAATAATATTCAGTGAAAACAAAATTCCCGTGATCATGCCTCCGATTAAGGTGATGGCAAAAGGTTGATGAATTTTAGAACCGATGCCAAAACCGATGGCCGCCGGCAGTAAGCCCAGAATCGTAGTCAAACCGGTCATTAAAATAGGTCGCGTACGCAGATGCACCGCTTGTAGCAAAGCCTCGTCTATGGGCAGGCCCTTTTCTTTGCGCAATTGGTTGGCCATATCCAACAGAATGATGGCATTATTCACGGAAACGCCCACTAATGTTAACAAACCGATACCCACCGAAATATTTATGCTTTGGCGCGTTAACAAAATGGCAATAAAAGCGCCGATAAAATCCAGCGGCGCCTTTAGCAAAATAACAAAGGGCTGCCAGAAAGAATTAAACTGCAGATAGAGCAACAGGTAAACAAAAAGAACGGCGGCCAAAATGACCAGCCCAAACGACTTAATACTCTCCACCAGGGTTTGGTATTGTCCGCGGATTTGGTAGGTGTAACCGGACGGGAAAGCCAATGATTTAAATTGTTCCTGCAAACGGGCAACCGTGGCCCACAAGTTGCCAGCCGGTTCGGCAATTAGGGTTACTTCGCGCTGCCCGTTTAGATGCGTTAGCGCGGGCATGATTTCCCGCATGGTTAAACTTGCAAGCTGTTGCAGCGGGATGTATTTCCCCGATTCCGTTCGTACGGGCAGGTTTTTTAATTGTTCTATGTTTTGCCGTTCCCCTTTCGGCAGTCGTAAAAATACGGATACGGGCGTTTGATCTTTAACAAAGCGCGTAACAACCCGCCCGCGAAAGGCCAGGCTCAATTGGCGCATCAGCTGATCGGCGCTAAGGCCGTACAGAGCTAATTGGGCGCGTTTGGGCCGCACTTCAATTTGGGGCACGGTAAAACGGGCGTCATTAACAATATTGCTCAAATTACCGTTTTGCCGCATGGCTTGTTCCACCCGAACCGATAAACTGCGCAGCGTGTCAATATTGTCACCGGAAACGGATATGCCGAAGAATGCAGGCAAACCGCTAAAACTTTCGTCTATTTTTTCCTGCGTGGGCTGATGATATAACAGCACAACGCCGTCGAGTCCGGAAAATCTATTTTTTAAATGATTCATGATTTCAGTAATATTTTGCCTGCGCTGTTTATTAGGCTTTAACTTAATACGCAGCTCGCCACGGTTAACGCTTTCAATATAATAGGTGTTTTCAGGCGAACCGATTTTTAAGTAAATATTATCCACATCGGGAATTTTCTGAATTTCGCTAATAAGCTGTTCTGCTAACTGATACGATTCATCCAGGGAAACGCCCGGACGCATCACATATTCAATCAGCAAGGCGCCTTCGTCAATTACCGGCATCAGCGTGGTTTTATTGAACAGGGGCAGTAAGGAGGCGCTAACGAAAAACAACAACGCCAGCGTAACGAACGTTCGTTTTTTATGATGCATCACCCGCCGGAACCAGCGATCGTTCCAGGCGATAAAACGCTTTAAAAATTCCGGCTGTTTGGGGACGCCGCTTTTCATTTTTCCTTTCCAGTGCATTAAAGCCGGAATAATGGTCAACGATATCAACAGCGAAGCTAACAAGGTGTAACTGATGGTCAGGCCAAAGGGTAAAATTAAATCGCCTAAAAATCCGGTGACGAACAACAACGGGATAAAAACAGAAACCGTAGTCAGCGTGCCGCTGACGTCGGCGGCTAAAATTTGTTTAGTGCCCTGCAGCACCGATTGCCAGAGCGGAAATCCCTGTTCTATAAAGCGTTCGATATTTTCCATGATGATGATGGAATCGTCAACGACCATGCCTATGGAAAGCGTCAGGGCGGCCAGGGTCATCATGTTTAAGGTAAAGGAAGAAAAATACATGAGCATAACGGCGGCAAATAAAGCCAGGGGAATGGTCAGCGAAACGATTAGCATGGGCGTTAACCGGCGAATAAACAGAAACAGAGCCAGCATGGCCAGCAAAACTCCAAACAGCATTTCGTTCTTCACGCCGTTCATGGATTCGTCGAGAATCTCGGATTGATCGTAGTATTTGTGAATGATAGTATGGGGCGGTAAAAGGCTTTGTAAACGATGCACTTTATTTTCAACGGCATGGGCTACATTAATCGTGCCGTAACCGTCGGCTTTTTGCACTACCAGCACCACCGCCGGTTGTTTCCCGCTGCGTACAATGTAGTGCTCCGGTAATCCACCCTTACGAATATGAGCTATGTCGTTCAAGAATATGGGCAATCCATTGGCAGTTTTACCCACGTAAAGCCGGCGCAGGTCGTTCAGAGTATAAACGCGGCCGTCCGCGCGAATGGGAATATCCATATAGCCTTTGGTTAAATAGCGTCCGGAATAAACGACATTATTTTCTTTCAGAATTCGGGCGATATCGTTCATGCTCAGATGCAAACGGCGCAATGCGTCGGCGTCCGGTTCCACAATGTACGCCGGACGCAGGCCGCCAAATACGTCGATGCGGGAAATTCCGGCCACGCTATGCAGCGCAGGCTTTAAGCGATACTGGATAATGCGGCGCAGTTCCGTTTGAGAGATTTGTGAATTTTCAAAGGTAAAGCCGATGATTTGCTGCATGCGGCTGCCCAGATTATCAATCAAGGGATTAATGCCCTCCGGCAGTTGCCCGGCTAATTGCGAAAGCGCGGCCGAAACCAGTTGGCGGGCCTGCAGCATGTTGTAGCCCTGGCTAAATTCAACGGTTACCTGAGAGATGCCCATGGCGGAAATGGAAGACGTACGGTGTACGCCGCGCAATCCCTGTAAACGGTTTTCAATGGGACGCGTTACCAGAATTTCCATATCCTGCGGCGAAACGCCGGGATACTGGGTAATCACATTGACCAGCGGATATTTTAAGCCGGGGAAATAGTCCACAGGCATGTGCATCAATCCCCAAATACCGCCGGCGATTAAAATGAGCATGAATAGTACGGAATAAACCGGTCGCTTAATAAATGATTCCCAAAACGTCATCTTTGCATTTATCCCTGATTCAGTCGGCAATTTTTAAGTTTTTTTGCAGATTACGGTGAAAGGCTTCAAAAGCCCCGGTGGTTAGCACGGTGTCGCCGGCTTTTAAACCTGTCTTTATTTCAACAAAACCACGCGTGTTTAGCCCGGGCAAAACCGGTTCATTCTGGTATTGGCCGTTTACGCACATTACGGCGTAATAGCGGCCTTTTTCCAGAATCAGGGCAGAAGCGGGAACGGCCGGCGCCCGGAATGCCGGTCCTTTTAAAATATAATGCACATAATCGCCGGGTTTAAGCGTCGGCGGTACAGAATCTATTTCCGCCCAGAAAGCGCGCCCGCCGGATTGCAGATTGATGTTCTGTTCAAGAAAAATGATTTTTGCCGCCGTTTGCATTTTGCCGTTGAGTTCGACTCTTAAGGCGCAGCCTTGCGTTATAAACGACGCCGAATCGCCATAGAGTGTGCCCATCAGTTTCAGCCTGGAAAAACTTTGAAAACGAGCCAAAATTTGTCCCTTTTGCACGTAATCGTTTTGGCTGACGGAAACAGCGCTCAGGTAACCGTCATAAGGCGCCTTGTAGCCGGTCATTTGCAGAAAGTAGTTCAACTCCGCCTGAGCCTGTTTTAGATCTTCCTGTGCCGCCCGATAGTTGTAAATGATTTCATCGCGCTCTTTAGGCGCTAATACCTTTTTTTTAATCAGATCTTTTTTACGATTATAAACGGCGGACGCAAAATCTAATTTTGCTTGCGCCTTGGCCAGAGCATTGTTCAATCGTGTTTTCTGTCTTTCCACATCAGGGCCTGTTAGCCGATAGATAACCGTACCCTGGGCATAAAAGGCGCGTTGTTGCGGGAAACGGATATGTCCGTTAAAACGAACGGATAAAACTTCGGCCTGCGCCGCCCCAATCCGACCGTATCCTTTTACTTGAGCATAGAAAGTCCTTGTCTTAACGACCGTCGAATCTCTTTGGATTGAAAAGGTATGATTGGCGGAATCTTTTGTTGAACAGCTTATCATTGCAAAATATAAAACTGTTGTTAAAATGAGCACACGAACCATGTAAATCATATTTCCCCTATTTGGCAAGTGATTATTTCTGAATATATTCCATGACATATTTAATCCCAAATAGTATTTTAAATTGATTATTATGCGCCCTAATCAGCATCCGGATTTAGCGAATGATTTGTTGATTGCCTTATTTGATCTGCAAGGCATTTTCTATTTCATCCACTAATTCAAGTTCCTTTTGTGCCATAGAGCCGAGCTTTTTATTATCGGTTTCCTGCATAAGATGATTTATTAAATCATCTATTTTCACAACTAATGATTTGTTTTGCTTATTTTTCATCAAGGTCATACGGACTCTCATCCATGTTTTCTGTAATTCTGTTTTTCTGATTGTAATCAAATCCGGATTCGCGTTTTTCTCATTTTTGCTAAGCAGAAGTAAATCACTGCCTAAATAATCCATCCAGGCTGTATCTTTTTGGTATAAATGTTCAAAGGGCGTCATGATTACCAGCTCTCCGGAAAATTGATTGACCGCATACGAAAGAGCCGGCAAATCATCCATTTATTTCAATTCAAGTGTGATTAAACTAAACCATGAATTTTCTATTGCCAATTCTTTAGTTTGCGCTTCAGTAAGTATACTAAAATTTTGCTGCTTCTTGTTTAACTGGTTCAGTTCCTGCATTTTTTGTTTTAGTTCTAAGAACAGTTTATTGATTTTCTTAAAATCTTTAGCCACAATTGCATCTAACATGTCTTCTGCAGGCGACTCCATCTGGTGTAAGAGTTTGGTTGCCATATCAGCGCTTTTATTTTGCGCGAAAAGCGCTGTGGCAAAACAAAGAACACTCAGGATCAATGCAAACGATATAAAATTTGACTGTTTCATGGTCAGTTACCCCTGTTTTAAATTTTTAACTAATGTGAAAAGATGGTCTTTACATTTTTTAAAAATGCCTGACAGTATCTCATGTAAATTCTTCGTTTGGAAAAAACAATGAATCTAAATGATTCTAAATTTTATCTTCAAACTTAAATTGCGTTTTCTCCTTTTGCTCCATATTACCAAAACGATAGGTAAATCCCAAATAGATAATCTGCGAATTCCGTTTGCTGACGGCGTTTTGATATAGTACCGTCGTGTCAATCCGGCGGGTCCATTTTAAGGAATTGAAGACGTCCGATACCGTAAGCGTCAGTGATGCTTTTTTGTGGAACATTTCCTGTCGCATGCCCACATTCAAAAGGACTAAGGGCTTTGTTTCACCTTGCGGTGTGAGCCGGGCGGAACGGTAGTAAGCATTGATTTGCATTAAATTCGATTCCCATAGTTCTACGTTGGCCGCTAATTTTGCATTCAGGGAAATGGTGGATTTTCGGGAAGAATATCCCAGGTTTGAAGCATCAATCACATAATAAAAGGTGTTTGCGCTGAAATTCAGCGATAAAAATTTCTTTATCTCAGCTGAAGCTATCAGCTCCAGTCCGGCTGATTGGTCGTTAGAGAGATTAGTATAATATCTAAGCAAAGTCGAATCATTAACCATGCGGCGGATTTCTGTGAAGGCATCATATTTGTAACGGTAATAAATACTTGGTAAAACAGAAAAATGATCGGTTTGTAAATGGTAGCCAAATTCGACGGAATGAATTTGTTCCGGCTTAATTTTTGGATTGCCCGCTTCCATATTTCTTGGGTCGGTGTATTCTGCAAAAGGATTGTGCTCGTCGCTGTCCGCGCGCCGCACTCTGTGGCTGTAATTAAGCTGCAATTGCTGACGCTCGCTCAAATCGTATGCCAGATGCAGGGTGGGGTAGAGGTTGAAATAATTACTGGGAATGGTCGTATCCGCCGTGACAAGATTAGACGTAATCAAGGCCTCTTCGGCGCGTAGTCCTGCTAAAAAACTGAAATTCTCAATCGAGCGCCCAACGGTTGCATAGAGCGCATGGATATCCCTGTTAAACAAAAAACGGTTTGTTTTATTATGATCCGTGATCCAGATATTTTGTTGTATATTATAGTCCCGTCCCATGTAACGGATATCATCAAACAGAAACTCGCCGACATATCCCGCTTCCACTTGAGTTTCTTCATCAACGGGATAGGCATATTGCGCATAAAATTCGGCCAAATGCCCTCCTTTTCGGATCAGGTTCTGACGCAACGCCCTGGCCAAAGCGGGAAGGCTGTATATCTCGTTGTAATGATTGTCTTCTTGCTCATCATAACCGGAATAATTGAATTCAAACTGCAACGTATGATCTTCTTCGTTAAAATCATGTTCATAACTGAAACTCATTTCCCATTCTTTCTCGTATTCGTCGTTCGTTCTGTCAGTTGTAAAATCAGTAGTGATTTTTTGATCGGCGTCCCGAAAAGTAGTTTGGGAAAATTGAGTATGATAGGAATTTTGGTAAAAGAAATCACCAGACATACTCATGCGATTCTTTTTATCAATAGAATATTCCAATCCCGTGTTGGCAATATGAGCGAGCGGATTTACCGCCGACCGGCTGTTGTCATCATAATAACCGATGATCCGGCCTGATGAATCTTTTTTAATGCGTGAATCTGTGGAAACACGCGGGTTATTGGTGTGACGCAACCCGTAGCCGCCAAACAGATTCAGCCTTTGCGGATTGTAATTTAACGTAATGTTGGCATTGTAGCGTTCCCTGTTGCCTGCATTGGCAATGACCGTTCCGTTAAAACCGGGTTGCGACTTTTTTTTAAGCACAATATTAATGATGCCGCCCACACCGTCCGGCTTATATTTTGCCGATGGATTTGTTATCACCTCAATCCGTTCGATGCTGTTAGCCGGCATTTGCTGCAAAGCGGCGGCGCTGTTTTTACGCATCAACAGCGAAGGTTTGCCATTGATGAAGATAGTTACATTTGCCGTGCCCCGTAAACTGATTTGTCCATTTACATCCACCGCAACCGAAGGAATATTTTGTAACAGATCGCTGGCAGAGCCGGATTGGCTGATAATATCTTTTTCCACATTGTAAATTTTCCGGTCGACTGAATTTACAAATGTAGGCTTTTCAGCTACAACAGAAATGCTCCCGGTAAGTAAAGCGCTCTCTTTAAGTTCGAATAGGCCCAAATCTTTTTGGTATTGTCCGGGTTCAATAGAAAAGACAGGCGTTTTAATAGTTTCAAATCCAATAAAGCTAATTTCAAGATAGTAAGCGCCCGGTTTAACTTGTGAAAATGTAAAAATACCGTTTTTATCAGTAGTTACGCCAGCGATCTGTGTACTGTCATCTTTAGTAAAGAGAATGACATTCGCGTATGATAAAGACTCTTTATTTAGCTGATCAATTAGTTTCCCGGTTAAAGAAGATTGTGAGAAGAGGTGTGTCTCCTGAGCAAAAGCGCTAAATCCAACGCTCATAAGTATCAGCAGTATTTTTACAGCTAAATTCATCTGAAATTCCTTGTTTGATGGATTACCCGGGTTCTCAATTTTCTTATTAACATTCGGTTGCAGGCGACTATAAAATTGTATTATCTACAATAAAGAGATATGAAGCGTTATCTATAACTTTTTAAAACATACAAAGCCCTTAGATATAAAATGTTACCTGAGGGCTTTGTATGCGCCAATCTCTATTCTTTGTCGTTTTCTTTGCGCTCTTCCTTTTCGCCGTTTTCCGCTTTTTCCGATTCCTCGTCTTTTTCCTGTTTTTCGATTTTCTTTATCAGTTTTCCATCGGGACTGTAAATGGCGTCTAATTTGGTTTCGCCTTTCTCCACCTGGGCTTCAAAGGTGGTTGTGCCGGCCTTTACGATTTTTGCCGCTTCTTCGATATCATAACCGGGAAAATCTTTGGCTAAAGCTGATTGAACCGCCTGCGGCAGTGCATCTGTTTCAAGTTCCGTCTCGGTCTCCAATACAGCGCCTTTGGCGTCAAAAATCACCGACATTTCCACGTCGTCCACCTCAAAATTGGCTTCGAAGTTAGCGTCTTCCTTATCCCATTTTACTTCTTCTGCTTTGGGGTACAGGGCTTTAAGTTTTGTTTTTGCCGCGACCGGTACGTTTTGGGCAAACGCTGTTCCGATGAAAAGGGTGAATAATAAAATAACTAAAGATTTCATAATGAACCTCCATTTGAATGATAAAAGCATAATTACTTGCATGATAAAGATAAAAAGTAAATCTGAAGGAAATTTGGAGATATAGCATTGGGGAAAAAATAATCTTTCTTTAATTCAAATATCTAACCAACTATTCTCAATGGTAAATATTTGAATGCTGTCAGGGAAAATGTTACATTTAAATTTGTACATAAGTATTTATAACGGAAGAGTTCTTTTATGAAAATCAGTGGTTTTAGCTTTGTAAGGAATGGCGTAAGTCTATATTATCCCGTAGTAGAGTCTATAAAATCTATTTTACCTATTTGTGATGAGTTTGTAGTAGCGGTGGGTAAAGGCAGTGAAAATGATACAACTCGTCAGGAAATTGCGGCTATTTCCGATAGTAAGGTTAAAATTATTGACACTGTATGGGAAGAAGAATACTATAAAGCCGGTATTATTTATGCTTTGCAGACCGATCTGGCAAAAAATGCATGTTCCGGCGACTGGCTTTTTTATTTGCAGGCCGACGAAGTGGTTCATGAAAAATATTTGCCCGTTATTAAAAATCGTTGCCACGAACTTTTAAACAAGGAGGAGGTTGAGGGTCTAATCTTTAAATACAAACATTTCTGGGGCGATTATGATCATTACCACGACGGGCACGGTTGGTATCCATATGAAATCCGTATTATTCGTAACTTACCTTCTATACATTCATGGAAAGACGCCCAATCGTTTAGATATTTTAATGATTATATTAATCCGTCACAGGAAAAAGGCACGAGAAAATTAAAAGTAGCTTTTGCCAATGCGGAAATATATCATTACGGATGGGTACGTCCTCCTCATTTGATGCAAAACAAAAAGAAGGTGATGGATTCTTTTTATTGGGGCAAGAAAGCGGTTGATGATATATATAAGGAAGCTCCTGAACACTTTGATTATGGACCGTTAGATCGTATTGCGATTTTTACGGAGAACCATCCTAAAGTGATGGAAAAACGCATTAAATTGATAGATTGGAAAGACAAATTGCAATATTCCGGTAAACCAAATCCATATCGGGGAAAACAGAAACATGAACGTTTAAAATACCGGATACTATCTTTTATTGAAAAAAGGCTGCTTGGCGGTAAACAAATAGGCGGATTTAAAAATTATACTTTGCTAAAAAAAATATAGCGGTTTTATAAGCGCAAGTTGAAAACAGTGGAAGAATCATTGCCTTACGAAAGAGGATTCAATTTGGATTTTGTACCGCTCATTTAATTTCTTTTATGATTAACGGCTCTTGATATAAAGGGTTCGAAATTCCATGGAAAGGCATGGGTTCGGTACGTCTTTTCTTTTGGAACCATTTGTTTTCAATATCCAATTTAACCCCCATTCGGTTTGGCGGATGAAAAAGATGGAGGGGAAATTCATCATAAAACACATTTTTACCATGAATATTGACAAGCGCCAGTCTCTGCCCCAAATCATCGTCTTCACCGCCACGATCAACAAAACTTTCATCAAAACCATCTACCATTAAAAAATCCTTTTTATAGATACTAAAAACTCCCGCTCTTAACTTAGGCTTATATCCTTTTCTTCTAAGCCATTTCGTTTCCAAATAATAATAATAATCTTTAAAATATTGATTATGGATTTTTTTAAGATTTTTCCGGGGAATTACCCTATCGTATGCATTGTTTAAAATAATTTCAGGCGTAATTTTAAGGGATTCTTCCTGTGATAGACGAATGGGTAAGCCTACAAGAAATTTCCCTTCTTGTTTATGTTTAATATGTGTTTCTATGTAACCGGGAGTGACTAAAATATCATGATCTAAAAAAATCAAATAGTCGCTTTCGGCAATTTTTACTCCATTATTGCGGACTTTAGCCGCACGAAATCCATTATGTTTTTGCGAAATAAATTTCATGTTGGATTTAAAGTAATGTTTCATCTTCATAATCATTTTTAAAACATCTTCGTCGGAACCATCGTCAGCAAATATTATCTCATTCGGCAAAATCGTTTGCCTGGAAATGGACAGTAACATTTTTTCCAATAAAAGTACATGATTATAGGTTGTAATGATTAGTGCTACGGAGCCCATCGGACAGGTCACTTTTTTTAAATTTTTTAGTTATCATTTTTGCTGATTAAATTTGCATTTAAATGCCGTTTAAAAATAGAAACTTCCGTTGAATTTGTCAAGAATATACTTTTCCTGATTTAATTCCATTCTATAACTAAGATTTTTGGTTTGCAGTTTTTAGGTTTGATTTTAAATCATTAATTTAATAAAATGAAATTGTTTAAATAATTAATCTTGCATAATATGAATTGTAAAATTTGCGGAAACGCAACGTCTGAAATTTTTAGGCAAACCATCCTAAAAAAATACCTTGTAACATATTTTCATTGTCCTGTTTGCGGATTTTTACAAACAGAACATCCATATTGGCTAAAAGAGGCTTATCAACAACCCATTAATATTACCGACACCGGAATTCTTCAGCGGAATCTATTATTTGCCCAACAAACAGCCGCTCTGATTTTTAATTTTTTTGATGCTAAAGGTAATTTTTTAGATTATGCCGGAGGGTATGGAATTTTTACACGATTAATGAGAGATTTTGGGTTTAATTTTTTTTGGCATGATCCCTACGCTCAAAATATTTTTTCCCGGGGATTTGAATATAAAAACAATCAAACTTCTCTTGAGCTGCTAACCACCTTTGAAAGTTTTGAACATTTTGACGAACCGTTAAAAAACCTGGAAAGGATGCTAAAACTTTCGAAAAATATTCTTTTTTCGACGGTATTACTTCCTACGCCCGTACCTGAGCCGGACTCCTGGTGGTACTATGCCCCTGAACACGGACAGCATATCAGCTTTTATTCCAAGAAAACCTTAGAATATATTGCACAAAAATATCATCTTACTTTTTGTACCAATAATAAAAATTTGCACTTGTTCTCCAACAAGAAAATTAATTGTGCTCATCTTAGAAAAACGCTAAGAAAGAGCGAAAAGATTGTTAAAAAATTAAAAGAATTACAGCCAAGCTTAACGGAAGTTGATGCGAATTTGTTAAAAGACGAACAGGAATAAATCACGAATGCGCATTTTGTTTGATCATCAAATATTCTCTTTGCAAAAATACGGCGGTATATCTCGCTATTTCTATCATCTACTACATGAAGCCGAAAAAAAAAACGGTGATATTATCTTGCCTATTTATTTTTCAAACAACGATTATTTAAGAAAACTTTCCAAATCAAAACCTAAATCTTTTCTCCCAGATACTCATCTTGGAATTAAACATAAAATAATCGACAAAAACGAACGAAAAAATTGGGAACAAATAAGGAATTATCTTAAAAACGGGGAATACGATATCTTTCATCCAACGTATTATGACCCTTATTTTCTGAAATATTTAGACGACAAACCCTTCGTGCTCACAATCCATGATATGATTCCGGAGCGTTTTCCGTCGCTTCTTGCTCAGGAGAAAGAAGTCGTTGAAAACAAAAAGCTGTTGGCATTAAAAGCTAAAAAAATAATTGCGGTATCTCAGGCCACAAAGGAAGATATCATTAAATTTTACCATCTTCCTTCTTCTTCCATCCATGTTATTCATCATGGTTCGACTTTTTCTGCGGAGCAAATTAAGCGCATTGCCAAAATAAAAATGAAGCTTCCGGATAAGTATCTACTTTATGTTGGAAATCGCTATAATTATAAGAATTTTTTTGGCTTACTGGAAGCGCTCTTACCCGTTTTCAAGAACGATCCGGAGTTAAAATTGATTTGTGCGGGAGGCGGGAAATTTAAACCCGATGAACGAGCGTGGTTCAAACAACATGGAATAAAAAGGAATCTTTTACAAAAAGATATTACGGACGCAAAATTAATCGTGCTTTATAGCCGGGCTTTATTCTTAATCTTTCCTTCTTTATACGAGGGTTTCGGGCTTCCAATATTGGAAGCCTTTAGCGCTAATTGTCCGGTTTTATTGAGTAACATTCCCCCTTTCAGAGAAATTGCACAGGATGCTGCAATTTATTTTGATCCATTAGATATTTCAGACATGAGAGAAAAAATTAATTTTTTTCTGAACAATAGCCAATTAAGAAACGAGCTTATACAAAAAGCTAAGAAATTAGTGCTTCGATATACATGGGAGCAGACATTTGAAAAGACGATTAAAGTCTATGAAAAAGTTTTGAATAGTTGATTAAACCGTTAATTATATTAAGAAAAATCCATGAAGATTTCGATCGTCACCGTTTGCAAAAATGCAGAAGAAACCATTGAAGCAACTATTCAATCTGTTATTCAACAGACATATCAGAACATTGAATATATCATTATTGATGGAAAGTCTCAGGACAATACTCTTGGAATAATCAAGCGCTATCAAACAAATATCGCCAAATTAATCTCTGAACGTGACGCCGGGATTTACGAAGCAATGAACAAAGGTATTCAAATGGCGACAGGAGATTATCTTTTATTTTTAAATGCCGATGACATGTTATTCCATCCGACAACTATTCATCAATTTGTAAGTAATCTTTCAAAATTACCTGATTCGGTGACAGATATCTGGTATGGTAACGTAATTATCTTTAATTCAAATAATGGGAAAGGGAATATTTGGAGTCCTGGCAAAGCATCATACTATTATCTTTATTATAACAGTATTCCACATCCCGCTACATTTTTCAGAAAAAGCGCTTTCACTAAAAACGGATTGTACTCAACCGAATTTCGCCTTGCAGGAGATTATGAATGGTATGTAAGGGCGTTGGTAAAGAATAAATTAAATTTCAGGAAAATGGATCAGATTGTCTCGATTTTTTGTGAGGGCGGCATTTCAACAAAGCCTGAATTATCAAGGTTGATGCATATTGAAAGGAAAACGGTGCTTAATAAATATTTTAATAAAAAGCAGCTGGTCATTTACAAACTTAGGAGAAGATTTCAAAAAACATTTGGGATATAATCGTCTGAATAATTTGACAGCGGTTAATTATATGGCCATTTAGAAAAAAGACAAAACACTATTGGCCTGTATGTGAGAAGATAATAATTGTCCACAGAAACAAACGCTTTGAGCATACAAAAATAATGATTGAAAGTAGTGTTTCCATCTAATATTTGCTGTAAAAGTGGTGAAAAAGATGTGAAATTTAAAGAAATAAAATTATCTATTGGAAAAATTATCCTTTATTGATGAGTTCACTCTAAAAAGGTCTCTCACTGTCATTTTCCCACCACGAAGTG